>CALIMV010000052.1 GCA_938045275.1 uncultured Granulosicoccaceae bacterium | reverse complement strand
GTTCCATCGCAGTGCAACCGGTTACCAGTTAACAATGGATGGCGAATCGTTGCGCGAACGGGTTTTAGTGCTAGACGCGGTACGAATGGAATTGGAGCAATGGTTAAGCGCACCAGAAAACCGCACAGTGGTAAGAATCTCCGCCGGTACCTGGACTTCAAAGTTTTTGATTAAACACATAACTGAATTACACGAACCTGATGACAAATTCGGCATTGTTTTTGTTTCCACCGAACAGCGCCTTAATATTGCCCAAAGGGAAATCGATATCGGCCTACGCAACAGCAGACCAGAGGAAACTAATCTTGCAGTACGACGCATAGGCGAAGTGGCCTATGCTCGCTATGCCGCAGATAATCTGGTGCTGGATGAAAATACCAGCAACCAGTGGTCGTGGGTCGTGATCGATCCGGAGTGTACGACAACGCGAAGCGCTCGATGGATGGTTGAGCACCACTTAACCCAGGCAGCATTGCGATGCACATCGCCACATACCCTGTTTGACCTTGTCCAGGCTGGCGCAGGCGTTACTGTCCTGCCTTGCTTTGTTGGCGACCGAACAAAAAACCTTAAGCGAGTTGGCCCGATTATCGACGAACTCACCGAACAACAATGGTTAGTTATGCACAGTGATACGCGGCATCAAGAAGCAGTACGTACCGTACTTGATAGACTGGGTTCACTTATTGAAGAACATGCAGATCTCTATCGAGGTGATTGCCCTTGAGTGTGCGAGCAGCCCATGAATGCGATAGAGCAGTCGTTAATTTGAGCGCAGTCGTTAATTTGAGATGTCGCTGTAGGGCGCTTACAAAATCCATATTGTTCTGACACTTAAACAGTCAATATATAGGTAGATCAGTTTCAGAAATCGAATCGTGGGTCTATTGCCAATCAGTCTGCCCGTTCCAGTCGCTGAATCAGCTTAATTCAGCAGTTGATTGACATATTCCCATATAGGAATATAATATAAGCCATGGCAAGAACCAGCACCACAAATGATGTTTTCAGCGCAATTGGCGAACCAAAGCGCCGCGCTCTTTTAGAACAACTTGTGTTGCAACAAATGACCGTTAGCGATCTGGTTGAGGCGATGGAGTGGTCACAACCGATGGTGTCCAAGCATCTCAAAGTGCTCAAGGATGTCAACCTTGTCTCGGAAACCAAAGTGGGACGTTTTCACTACTACCGAGTACAACCAGATGAGCTTCGCCCAATACAGGAATGGGTTCACCAGTTTGAAAAGTACTGGGGCGGTGCGCTTGAGCAATTGGATAGTTATCTGACCGATATTCAAAAAACGAGAGACGACGATGAACGCTAAGACCATTGAACCTTCAGTCATTATTCGAGAATTCGATGCACCCAGACAACTGGTGTTTGATGCCTGGACTCAAGTAAAACACTTGAATAACTGGATGTTTCCAATGCAAGGCTGTCAATGCGAATTCGTATCTGCAGATATTCGAGATAATGGTACATCGCTGCATAAAATCACCATGCCCAATGGTCACGAGATGTGGTTGTTCACAAAGTATGAAGAAGTCGCACCGCCGGAAAAATTGGTATTTTTGCAATACATGTCGAATGAAGATGGGGATATTTTACCTATGGCGCACATGCCCAACTGGCCTAAAGACATGCTCGCTACACTGCATTTTGAAGAACTTGCAAAAGGAAAAACAAAAATTACCTTTTATTGGGAACCACGTAATCCAACAGCTGAAGAACTTGCCGTGTTTGAGGCTTCGCGCGAAGATCACCAAGGTGGTTGGGGTTCAGGTATGGAGCAGTTGGCAACCTATTTGGCTACACGCTAGCCAAACTGGAACTTCAGGCACCGGCATTGCAATCATCAGTACAGGACAGCACATGAAATACTTTTGGATGATAGCTATCGCAATCCTTACTTTTCTAGCCGTTTCCTCTGGCATCACTAAAGTCATGCTGATGCAACAGGATATCGATTTTTTCAGTCAATACGGGTTTTCCAATCCAATGCTGATTTTCTATGGCGCTGTTCAAATAGTCGGCGGCATTCTTCTACCGTTCAAGAAGACAAGATTTGTCGGCGCAGCTGTTGTTGCATTAACCTTCGTTATTTCGCTGGTTATATTATTAATGGAAGGCAATATCCCAGTCAGTATTGTTACCTTGATTTCAACAGTATTACTAGGATTCATCATGGTACGAAATCGCAGAGCGACAAACCAAGCTACGCGATGAAATCATGTGATTTGCACTAACGATTTACAACAGAAATGAAAGTAAAATGGCCACTGAAAACACAGCCTTGAGAAAATACCCAAGGCTGTGTTGTTCCGGCAGCTTAATTAAGCCCAGTCAATCCGACAAAAACGAACTCGAAATCATCGTAATCATTGTTGGACGCTTGCTGCGCGCTGTTAATTTCAATGGTATTCGCCCCTTCAGTCAGTATCCCTTCAACCGCCAGTGAGATTAATTGGGCATCGAATGAACCATCGGTGTTGGTATTGGGCGTAATTGCAAGCTCTTGTCCGTTTATAACAACCGTATTCGCCTCTTGAATACCTTTAGCAACCCAACTTAACATGATCTCAGTAGAGCTAGCCTGGGCGGCGGTTACATTAAAATTCCTGAGCAGTGTTACCCCTTCAGCGCTTCTTTGAAACTGCGAGTTTGCAGAACCGGTAAAGGAGTCGTCTCCTAAATGATGCACACTGGGATTCGCTTCAATCGACGTAAATTCAGCTGATTCAGGGGTAAGTTCTATTTCGGCATTAATCGCCGTTTCGTCATTGTTGTTGTAGATAACAACTTCAGGACGGTAGTCATCACTCGTTGCAACTAAAACGAAGGAATCAGGTAACAAATTATTGGGCGCAACAATAGCGAACATACCTTGCTCGTCTGTGCTGGACTGCAATACTGCATCGTTCTGACTTTCAGTATTAATCAGATCGAGAGAGACCTGTGCATTAGCAACTACATTACCGCTTTCAATATCAGTAATAGTGCCACTGATAACCGTCCCGTCGATGGGGTTGGCGTTGTCTCCCAAGCCATCCCCATTAAGATCGGTGGTTTCTGTGGCATCGTTGGGGAATGCATCTCGTGAGTCTGGTACGCCATCATCGTCAGAATCTGCATTGGCCAGTGGATCATTCGGGAATCGATCCACACCATCGGCAAAACCATCAGCATCTGTGTCTGGATTTGTCGGGTCCAGGCCTAACGCCAACTCGCGATCATCCGGCAAACCGTCGGCATCTGTATCTATTACAACTGGATTTGCGTTATCGCCCAAACCATCGCCATTCGCATCAGTGGTTTCTGTTCCGTCATTCGGGAACTGATCTTCGGCGTCGCCGACGCCATCGGCATCAGTGTCGGCATTCATGGGATCGGTTCCCAGTTCAGTTTCACGCTGATCGGTTAAACCATCTGCATCAGAATCAAGATTCACATCGATTGGATCATCGACTACTGGTTCATCAACGACTGGTTCATCAGCCACAAGGATCGGATTATCGTCGACAGGATCGGTTTGTGAATCTGTATCAGCTGAGCACTGTGCATCGGCCGGAAACTGGTCCAACCCATCATTGATGCCATCGCCATCTGTATCAGCATTAACTGGGTCTAGATTCAGTTGAATTTCGAGCGAATCAGTCAAGCCATCGCCATCTGTATCGAGTGCGTTGACTGTTTCCCCATTAACAACTGTGGGATTTGTGGTGCCGCTGGCGGAAACACCATTCGAGTCGTCACTGCAGGCAGATAAAAAAAGTACACCGGAGAAAAGTAGACAAAAAGATAGTTGATTCATTGAAGTCGTCTATGAACATGTGAGAAATTTTAACTACCTTATCAGCACGCCCGCGTTACTGTGAATAGCGAATCCGAACTATCTTTCGTATAGAATATTGATGTGCAAGTGCGCAACCACTCAGTGAAACCAGCCAATGCGGTAAGCACTGTGCAAACTATGAACAAACTACGAATGTCATTTACTGAATATCGGCTTCGAGCTGAATATGCGCTTGCACACTACAACTCAATCCCAGCCATACTGCGCTGCTTGCTGTCCCAATCTTCTGCAATCCAGACTTTCGCATTCTGTTCAGCGGGCAACACGCTACCTTTTATAATATCTGCGGCACGCTCAGCCACCATAATAGTGGGGCCATTCAAATTGCCGTTCGTAATGCTAGGAAAAATCGACGAATCCACCACGCGCAAATTGGCGACCCCGCGAACTCGGCATTGCTCATCAAGTACAGCCATTGAATCACCTTCGCCCCCCATCTTAGCCGTGCATGAGGGATGATATGCACTTTCAACATTCTGCCGTACCCAGCGATCAATCGCTTCGTCGCTTTCAATATCATCGCCAGGCTGAATTTCATCACCACGAAAGTCGTCCATTGCAGGCTGGCCCAGGATTTCACGCGTTAAGCGTATGGTGTCGCGCCAGTCTTGAACATCCTGGCTTTGCTGCAGGTAGTTAAATTGAATAAATGGTTTTGCACGCGGGTCGTTTGAGGTAATAGCAAGTTTGCCTCTGCTCCATGGATTATTTGGACCAACGTGAACTTGGTAGCCGTCTCCAGCAAACGCAGCGCGACCATCGTAGCGCATAGCGCCTGGCAGAAAATGATACTGCACATTGGGTGATTGTAAACCGGCCCGTGAACGAATGAATGCGCAGGACTCAAAATGATTGGTGGCTCCCAGACCGCTTTTACTGATCAACCATTGCGCACCGATCATGCCTTTGGATACCAAACCAAGCTTGCGATTTAATGAGACGGGTTGTTTGCAACGGTACTGAAAGTACACTTCCAAATGATCTTGCAGGTTTTCACCTACGCCGGGACTATCAAAGCGAACATTCACCTTTGCGTCATTCAGCACATTCACAGGACCGATACCGGAGCGTTGTAAAACCATCGGAGAACCAATGGAGCCTGCAGATAAAATGACTTCCGCATCAGCAAATGCTTTCATTTGTCGACCGGCCGATATATAGCGTACGCCAATAGCGCGCTCGCCATCAAAAATAAGTTGATCGACCAGCGTGTTCGGGATGATCGTAAGGTTGCTTCGGTGGCTAGCAGGTTTCAGGTACGCATTCGCTGTTGACCAACGTACCCCGCCTTTTACGCTCATATGCATTTGGCCAAAACCTTCTTGCTGGTAGCCGTTGTAATCCCTGGTGGTGGGGTAGCCGGCTTGCACACCAGCCTGGATAAAACTCTTGTACAACGGGTTTAGTTTCATGTCGTTGCCAGTACATACCGCCAGCGGACCGGAATCTCCGCGATAATCATCCGCACCCTCAATCCAGGTTTCCATTTTCTTGTAGTAAGGCAGACAAGACTGGTAGTTCCACCCCGCCGCACCAGAGCGCTCCCAGGCATTGATGTCACAAGCATGCCCACGTACAAACACCATACCGTTAATCGACGATGAGCCACCGAGCACTTTGCCACGAGGACAATCCATGCGTCGGTTATCCAGATGCGGTTCGGGTTGTGATTCAAAGCCCCAGTTATACTTATCCATATTCATGGGTATGGAAAGCGCAGTTGGCATTTGAATGTATATGCTTTTGTCTGAACCCCCGGCTTCCAACAAAGCAACGTTCACGCTTGGGTCTTCGCTTAATCGCGCCGCTAACACGCAACCGGCCGAGCCCGCACCTACAACGATGTAATCGAACTGGGATTCAGGATTTCTCATAAACGGTTTAAGTAAAAATTTAAGTAAAAATGTAAGTTAGGATTCAGGAGTCCGGTTTAGAAGTCGGTTGCGACACCACCCTGGTTTTTTCTTTGCGTAATAAAGGCGTCAAGCTCCTCACGACGAGCATCATCAAAGGCCGGTTGCTGGTAAGTCGCCAGTCGTTGTTTCCATACAGTGTTGGCTTTTTGGAAAGCGGTTGGCTCGCCGGCTTCTTGCCAGGACTCAAAGTTACGCCAATCACTCAGGATGGGAGAATAAAAAGCATCCTTGTAACGATCTTGTGTATGCTGTGTACCAAAAAAATGCCCACCCGGTCCAACTTCAGCAATGGCATCAAGTGCCAAAGACGCATCTGAAAAATCCAGTGGTGTAAGGTACGACTCAACCATTTGCAACAGCTCAATATCGAGTATGGTTTTCTCAAACGAACAACACAAACCACCTTCCATCCAGCCTGCACCGTGCTTGAGTATATGCATGCCGCTGTCTATTGCACCCCATAACGAAAACACACTCTCATAGGCTGCCTGCGCATCAACCGTGTTGGCCGCACACACATTCGATGTTCGGTACGGTATGTTGTAACGTCTCGCCAGTTGCCCACCAACCAGCTGGGCTTTCATGTACTCAGGTGTTCCAAAAGCAGGCGAGCCGGATTTCATATCAACATTAGAAGTAAAACCACCGTACACAACGGGTGAACCCGCACGCACCATTTGACTAAACGTAATCGCAGCCAGTGCTTCAGCATTTTGCAGTACTAGCGCACCCGTAATGGTGATTGGTGCCATGGCACCAGCCAATGTAAACGGCGTTATTACCACTACCTGCCCCATCGATGACATTTCAATAATGCCTTGCATCATCGGTATATCAAGTTGCAACGGAGAATTGGTATTGATTACTGTCCATACCGAGGGTTGTTGTTTTAACTGCTCACTGCTCACCCCTCGCGCTATGCGCACCATTTCAATGGCATCCTGATTACGCTCAGCTCCCAACGAGTAAATACAAAATGCCTTGTCAGTCAGTGTTATCAAATCGTCAATGCAATCCAGATGTCTAATCGAAGGGTGCAAATCTACCGGCTCGCAAGGGTAGCCACCGTTCATATGCAAAACGTTATGCATTTGCGACAGACGCAGAAAATTTTGATAGTCCTGGCGGTTACCGGAGCGCCGACCGTTATCCAAACAGGACGCATTGGGCGCGCTGGCCATCATGCAGAATGTCAGCTTGTCATCGCCAATATGCACATTATGAGCAGCGTTTCTTGCATGTATCGTAAATGAAGAAGGCACTGTACTCATGTATTGGCCGATCAGTTCACTGTCAAATCGAACCATGTTAGTGTCTTCGTCGACATCTGCACCGGCCGCCTTCATGGTCGCGCGCGCACCAGCATGCAGTACGCTAATGCCGGTTTCTTTTAAAACACGAAGCGATGCCTGATGAATCGATTCAATTTCATCTTCAGAGGCAATATTAAGTGGCGTTGATTGCCTTATCGGTTGTTTGAATGGCTGCTGCGCTATGACAAGGTCTGTTGGTGCGGCGCGGCGTCCGCGACGTACACGCCGTGTCATTTTGTGCCGAATATCCGATCACCAGCATCACCCAGGCCGGGCACAATATAACCATGATCATTCAAGTGGGAATCGACAGCAGCTGTCACAATCGGTACATCCGGGTGTGCCTTATTGAAAGCGGCGATGCCTTCAGGCGCCGATATCAAGCAAACAAAACGCATGTCTACCGCACCATCGTCTTTGAGCTTTTGCACAGCTGCAATGGTGGAGTTTGCTGTCGCCAGCATAGGGTCGACCACCACAATTAAACGCTTCGACATGCTGTGCGGCACTTTGTAGTAGTACTCAACTGCCTGCAATGTTTCCGGGTCGCGATACAACCCCACATGCCCTACTCGGGCAGACGGGATAACATCGAGCATGCCATCGAGAAGTCCGTTTCCGGCACGCAATATTGATATGAAGGCCAGCTTCTTACCACTTAACACAGGTGCTTCCATCGATTCGACCGGTGTTTCGATCGGTTTGGTTTCCAACGGCAAATCGCGACAAACCTCAAAACACAGTAGCCAGGAGATCTCTCGCAGCAAACTACGAAATGCGGTTACCGGCTGCGACTTTTCCCGCATAAGCGTCAACTTGTGTTGCACCAGTGGGTGCTCTATTAAGGTTACTTTTAAACCTTTTTCATCGAGTTGTTTTTGAGTGTGCATGAGTCTGGTTAAATTTTTAGTTAGAGTAACCGGTGTTCAATTAAGCTTTATTCAGTGCCCGCGTGCATCAAACAGCGAGCTTTTTGTACCTGACGCGCTTGGGTTGTGCAGCCGCATCACCCAGACGTTCACGACGATCAGCTTCGTATTCGGCATAATTTCCCTCAAAGAAATTAATCTCGGACGGGTCCTCGTACGCCAGTATATGTGTGGCCACGCGATCAAGAAACCAGCGATCGTGTGAGATTACGATGGCTGCACCAGCAAAATCGAGTAAAGCTTCTTCCAGCGCTCGCAAGGTTTCTACATCAAGATCGTTTGACGGCTCATCGAGAAGCAATACATTAGCGCCCTGCTTTAGCGTTAATGCTAAATGCAGTCGACCACGTTCACCACCGGATAAATCCTTGACAATCTTTTGTTGATCTGCGCCTTTGAAATTAAAGCGTCCAACATAATTGCGAGACGGGATTTGATAGTTGCCAATTTGCAGATTATCAGAGCCTCCCGAGAGAACCTCGAATACGGTTTTGTCGCCTTCCAGGTCATCACGACTTTGATCAACATAGGCAAGCTCTACGGTTTCGCCGATGACAATGTTGCCGGAATCGGGCTTCTCCTGCCCCATGATCATTCGAAACAAAGTAGATTTACCGGCCCCGTTACCACCAATAACACCCACAATGGCCCCTTGAGGAATGCTGAATGAGAGATCCTCAATTAACACTCTGTCGCCATAAGATTTGGTGACATTCTCAAAGTCGATGACTTTGTCACCCAGCCGCGGACCCGGTGGTATATAAATTTCATTGGTTTCAGAACGCTTCTGAAATTCCTGAGTTTGCAATTCTTCAAAACGGGCAAGTCGAGCCTTGGATTTAGACTGACGCCCCTTTGCGCCCTGTCGAACCCATTCCAGTTCGGCTTTCATGGCCTTGGCGTGCGCCGATTCCTGTTTCGATTCGGTTTCAAGGCGCTGCGCTTTTGCATCGAGCCAGCCTGAGTAGTTACCTTCGTGTGGAATGCCATAACCACGATCGAGTTCCAGAATCCAGCCAGCCACGTTATCAAGAAAGTAGCGATCGTGTGTGATAGCGACAACGGTGCCATTAAAATCGTGAAGGAACTGCTCAAGCCAACCGACGGAGTCTGCGTCGAGGTGATTAGTGGGCTCATCGAGCAGCAGCATATCGGGGCCGGAGAGCAACAGGCGACACAAAGCCACACGGCGCTTTTCACCACCGGACAAATGCTCGACTTTGGCATCCCAGTCTGGCAAACGCAACGCGTCGGCAGCGATATCCAATTGCGTTTGCAAATTGTGGGCATCGCTGGCTTGTAAAATGTTTTCAAGCTTGGCTTGCTCTGCGGCCAGCGCATCGAAGTCTGCGTCGGGTTCGGCATAAAGCGCATAGATTTCATCCAAACGGGCTTGCGCTGACTTGATTTCGTCCACGGCCTCCTCCACCACTTCACGAACCGTTTTTTCCGGGTCGAGCTGAGGTTCTTGCGGCAGGTAGCCTACGTTTATGCCCGGCATTGGGCGCGCCTCGCCTTCGATTTCGGTGTCTACACCTGCCATGATTCGCAACAAGGTGGACTTACCAGCACCATTGAGCCCTAGCACACCAATTTTTGCCCCAGGAAAGAACGAGAGTGAAATATCGCGAAGAATCTGGCGTTTGGGTGGGACGATCTTGCCTACCCGATTCATTGTGTATACGTATTGAGCCATCCTAATTAAATACCTTGTAGCGATCAATGTTCGAGGATGCGCTCATTGTATCCAAATAGGGAGTAACGCGAATATCCCGATGACGTCCTTTTCGACAACAGATGCCCTTTTTGACCACTTATGAACGATATGGCAATGATCCGACGGCGAACTACCGCAAAGCACACTAAACTAACGGGATACCTAATAAATTGACTGGCAGGTTCTTGACCAGCGCTTGCCCATAACAGATGGTCGTTGCTTATGTTTAATTCTTTTTTTCCCAGACCGAAAATATTCTTCTGGTCTGCACTGGCATTCTTTCTGGCGGCATTGGCCATTTGGTATTCAGGTGCCCAGGAACTGGCCAGTAGATTCGCCCTGTTTGGCGCAGACGTATCAGAATTAGCTGACGGTGAGCGGCCACCGTTTTTGACCATTGAAAAAATATGGGTCTATCAATACATCATCGCCACGTCAGTGCTGTTTTGTGTGGTTTGGGCATTTATAGAGCGGCATCGCTGGTTTCTATGGTCTGTTATGGGTTCTACGTTTATATTGGTCTTCACCTACTTCATGGTGCAGTTCAGCGTTTGGATAAACGATTGGTACGGGGAATTTTTCGATTTAATACAGAATTCGTTGACTACACCAGGGTCTGTCACCATTGAGCAATACTACAGCCCGATAAAATCGGTCCTGACTGTGGCGATGGCCATCATCATGGCCAGGGTATTTTTTTCTTACTTCAATCAGCACTATGTGTTCCGATGGCGTACGGCAATGAACGATTACTACACGGAGCATTGGGCAAAATTGCGCACAGTTGAAGGTGCGGCTCAACGTGTGCAAGAAGACACAATGAAGTTTGCCAACATTATGGAAAATCTTGGTTCTGCATTCGTCTCATCGGTTATGACGTTGATCGCCTTTCTTCCATTGCTGTGGAATTTATCTGAACTCGTCACTGAGCTGCCATTTTTTGGACCGGTAAAAGGTTCGTTAGTGTTCGTTGCACTCCTTTCGGCAGCGTTTGGAACGGTGCTGCTGGCAGCGGTTGGTTATCGCCTACCAGGACTAGAGTTTCATAATCAGCGAGTAGAGGCTGCTTACCGTAAAGAGTTAGTGTACGGTGAAGACGACCCCGAAAAAGCACAACCCGAGGAACTAAAATCCATGTTTGGCGCTGTGCGAAAAAACTGGTTCAGACTGTACTTTAACTACTTGTACTTTAATGTTTTTCGCTATGCTTACTTGCAATTCGCCGCTTTAGTACCTCTGATTGTGCTTGGTCTGACCATCGTTGCGGGCGTGATTACCTTCGGGCAATTCCAACAAATTCGCAATGCCTTTAGTCAAGTTGAAAACTCGTTTCAGTTTCTGGTGAACTCCTGGCCCACGATTATTGAGTTAATGTCTATCCACAAGCGATTGAAGGCATTCGAATCTATACTTCACGGTGGCAGTGCGGGTAACGTGCCGC
>CALIMV010000051.1 GCA_938045275.1 uncultured Granulosicoccaceae bacterium | reverse complement strand
ATCAAAGACATGATCGTCAAAAGCAAACAGCTCGATGGCTTCGACTCGCCCTATACACCGGGTTGGGACTGCCACGGTTTACCAATTGAAAACAAGGTCGAGTCCATAGCCGGTAAAGCCGGTGACAAAATTAGCGAAGCCGAATTCAGACAAAAGTGTCGTGAGTACGCTACCAAACAAATTGACAACCAGCGGGTGGAGTTCAAGCGCCTTGGGGTTTTCGGTGACTGGGAAAAACCTTACTTAACAATGAATTTTGAAAACGAAGCAAACATTGTTCGTGCGCTGGGTAAAATTCTTGAAAAGGGCCACATCTATAAAGGTGTTAAACCAGTGCATTGGAGTTGGGGTGCACACTCGGCCATGGCCGAAGCAGAAGTCGAGTACGAAGACAAAACGTCAACCACCATCGATGTGCGTTTTTCTGCAAAAGACAAAGCGGCCTTGCTTGAGAAATTTGGCGTAGCCGACGATGGAAGCGAAACCAGTGTGGTTATCTGGACCACCACACCATGGACTATTCCTGGCAATCAGGCCGTTTGCGTACACCCTGATCTGGACTATGCGCTAGTAGCGGTAAACAACGAGAGACTGGTTGTAGCCGATGAGATGGTTGAACAAATCATGCAACGCTATGGGTTTGAGTCTTTTGAGCGCCTGGGCACAGCCAAAGGTGCAGCACTTGAAAACCTGGTGCTGCTACACCCTTTATACCAACGCGAATCGTTACTTGTTGTTGGTGATTATGTTACAACCGAAACGGGTACAGGTTGTGTACACACCGCACCAGATCACGGCGTTGACGATTTCTATACCGGCAAGCGATACAACCTTGAATTGTTAGACCCGGTAAACGATAACGGCGTGTTTCGCGAAAGCGTTGAGTTGTTTGGCGGTGAACATGTAAGCAAAGTAGACAAGCATATGCTGGAAGCTTTGAGTGCGGCTGGCAAGCTTGTGCATGATGAAAAAATTCAACACAGTTACCCGCATTGCTGGCGTACCAAAACGTTCATCATTTTCCGTGCAACACCTCAATGGTTTATCAGCATGGACAACCTGAATCTTCGATCAGATACGCTCAACGAGATCGACAAAGTTAAATGGGTGCCAGACTGGGGACAATCACGCATTAGAGGCATGATCGAGAACAGGCCTGACTGGTGTATCTCAAGGCAACGCTATTGGGGTGTTCCTATTCCATTGTTTTTGCACAAAGAAACTGGCGAACTCCACAGTGATACACAGGCACTGATAGAACAGGTTGCACAACGCATAGAAAAAGCCGGTATTCAGGCCTGGTTTGACCTTGATGCTACTGAGTTACTCGGCGATGACGCAGAGCACTACAGCAAAGTCACCGACGTGCTAGATGTGTGGTTTGACTCAGGCACCTCGTTTTATCATGTGCTACAGCAAAACGAAGAGATGACTTACCCGGCAGATTTGTACCTGGAAGGGTCAGATCAACACCGAGGCTGGTTTCATTCATCTATTCTTGCCAGCACCGCGATCAACAAGCACGCACCGTACAAGCAAGTACTCACGCACGGGTTTACCGTTGATAAAGACGGTAAGAAAATGTCGAAGTCGTTAAAAAACACCATCGCGCCTCAAACGCTGATGAAAACACTCGGCGCAGATATCGTCAGGCTGTGGGTCAGCTCGGTTGATTATCGCGGAGAGATGAGTGTTTCGCAGGAAATTCTTGATCGCATGGCCGACTCGTATCGGCGCATCCGCAACACCGCAAAATACTTGTTAAGCGCCACCAATGATTTTGATCCAACAAAAGATCATGTTCCGTATGAAGACCTGCTGGCCATTGATCGCTGGGCGATCGATCGTACTTTAAAAACACAAATAGCCGTTCAACAAGCTTACGATGAATACCAGTTCCATGCGGTTTATCAAAACGTGCACAACTTTTGTAATGTCTATATGAGTAACTTCTATCTCGACATTATTAAAGATCGTCAGTACACCATGCAGCCAAACAGTCTTGGTCGTCGATCAGCGCAGTCAGCCATGTATCTGATCACCGAAGCGCTGGTACGGTGGTTAGCGCCTGTGTTGAGCTTTACCAGTGACGAAATTTGGCAGCACATGCCAGGTGATCGTACCGAATCGGTATTCACGCAAACCTATTTTGACGGCTTAACTGAGCTGAACAATAACGACAAGCTTGACAACAATGCCTGGGATAGCATTTTAGAGACACGCAATGCGGTGACCAAATCACTGGAGGTATTGCGGGCCGATAAGCAAATTGGCGGTGGCCTTGATGCATCGGTTACGCTTTATTGCGACGGCGAACTTAACCGTGCCTTGAGCCAACTTGGTGACGAACTGCATTTTGTGTTTATCACCTCCACGGCCAGTATTAAATCGTTTGATGAAAAACCCGATGATGCAACCGTTGTTACTGTGCACGAATCGCAACTGGCCATTGAGACCACTAAAACAGACGCAGAAAAATGCGTGCGGTGCTGGCACAAACAAGACGATGTCGGCAACGAAGCTGCCCACCCAGAACTTTGCGAGCGCTGTGTGTTAAATGCATTTGGCGATGGCGAACAAAGACAATTTGTGTAAGGACCTACCATGCCTCAGTTTTTACGTTTCGGAATCGCGATTGTTTGCGTGGTGCTCGACCAGGCCACCAAGATCGCAGCTGAACGTGCACTCGACTTGCACGAAGCCATTGCCGTTATGCCTAGCTTCAATATTGCACTGGCTTACAACTATGGAGCTGCGTTCAGCTTTCTGAATGTGCCAGGCGGCATTCAGCGATGGTTTTTCACCGGCATCTCGCTGGTTGTCAGTATTTTGCTGATCATCTGGCTATATCGGCTGACTATGCAGGAAAAGTGGCTTAGCCTGTCATTTTCACTGATTCTTGGCGGCGCCGTTGGAAATTTAATTGATCGTGCCTACTATGGCTATGTTGTCGATTTTATTCAGGTGTATTATGACAAATGGTATTTTCCAACGTTCAACATCGCCGACTCGGCTATTTTCTGCGGTGCTGCGATACTGTTGTTAACGATGTTTTTCGAAAAAGAACCGGATACATCAACCGACAAAAGTTAATTACTACGTTAAATACCCTGTGAGTAATTTCACCATGCCAAAATACAGCTGTTCAACAGAAATCCGGGCCGACGCCAGCATCGAGTCAGCCCATTACACAGGACTGCGTGAATGAACATACTGCTAGCCAACCCCCGTGGTTTTTGCGCAGGTGTCGATCGCGCTATCGAAATCGTAGAGCGTGCTCTGGAGATTCATGGCGCGCCAATATATGTACGACATGAAGTTGTTCATAACAAATTTGTAGTCGATTCATTGCGCGACAAAGGTGCGGTATTTGTTGATGAACTTGATGAAGTACCCGACGACAATACCGTGATTTTCAGTGCTCATGGCGTTTCTCAGGAAGTGGAAGACACAGCTTCTAGCCGAGGCCTACAAGTGTTCGACGCAACCTGCCCGCTGGTTACCAAAGTACATCTGGAAGTGGTGAAATACGCAAGACAGGGTAAAGAGGTCATCCTGATTGGCCATGCTGGCCATCCTGAAGTTGAAGGCACTATGGGGCGCTATGACACCTCCAATGGCGGTCGAATTATCCTAGTTGAAAAACCTGAAGATGTCGCGTTGCTGGATATCCGGCAACCTGAAGAGCTGGCGTTCGTGTCCCAAACAACATTATCAGTCGACGATACTCAAGACATTATCGACACTCTGCGCCAACGCTTTCCGAGCATTGCCGCGCCAAATAAAGACGACATCTGTTACGCAACACAAAACCGGCAGGATGCAGTAAAAGACTTATGCAAACAAGTTGATCTGCTATTGGTGGTGGGCGCAAGCAACAGTTCCAATTCCAATCGCTTACAAGAGCTTGGTGAGCGGGCAGGCGTGGATTCTTACTTGATTACGCGGGCACAAGACATAAAACAATCCTGGCTTTCAGGCAAGGATAATATCGGTGTTACAGCCGGTGCATCAGCACCCGAAGTGCTGGTACAGGAGGTTATTCAACGACTCCGTGATGCCGGAGGCACCACCGCCACCGAGAGCGATGGGATTTCCGAAAGCGTTTCGTTCTCAATACCAAAAGCGTTACGTCGAATGGATAAGCCAGCTAGCTCGCCTTTAACAAAGACTGAGTAGACACCAACCTGTTAGAAGCCTGCGTCATTATCTCTTCGGGTGCTTTTAAATCTATGCCTGCTTGAACCAGACGCCGGGCCAACAGCAAGTTATCCGCGCTTGGAATAGAGCTGGGTTGGTCGTCCGGTGTTTCTGACTGAATAATCAACAGTGACGCCGTAACCAAATCAACATACCCTATTTCGCCAGTATGGTTACGATACCAGTCGCGAGCCACGTTCGATGCATGCACAAACTCTTCCGGGAAATTCCAGGCACTCAATATCCAAGCACTTAAAATTGTTCGCAAATTTTCAATAACACCAGCAAGATCTGCATCCTCCTGAAACAGCTCGGGCATTTTGTTCGCGTGCGTAATGATTTGCAATTCGCCAATGTCGCACGTCAATGCAACAAGCGAGGCAATTTCAGCTTTTATATCGGGTAAAGATTTGGCCAGCACATAAACAATTGAAGTTGACAAGGCAGTGCGCTGAATAAAACGGCGAAACCGCCTTTCAATGACTTCGTTTGCAGGAACAATGGTGTTTTTTCGCAGTAACGATGCGATACCTTGTTGTGTGGCCTCAACCCCTAAACGGGATATCGCACCACGAATGCTGGTGACGGAATCGCCTATACCACCGTCATTCAAATTTGCCGAATTCACAATGCTCAAAGCCAAGCCCGGATCAGACTGAATAACCTCAGCCAATTGGGGAATACCAGCAACCTGGGAATGTGAAGTCAGAATTTTCGCTGTGGTTTCCCCAAAGCTTGCCAAGGCCAGCTTACCGGATTTCATTTCCTCAACAACGGAATCGAAGATCAGGTTATCTTTTTCTGTCACTTGCACATCAACAACTGTGATGGCGTTCTTCTGTTGCTCACGCATCAGAATATCAAGTTGTTCGCGCCCGAATTTTACGACAGTAGCAGTTGCATGAGTTTTTGCACTTTGGTAGGCCGACTTATCCAAAAATAGCGGCTGCAGCGCTTCTTTAGACTTTGCTGCAATGGTACCAACTTCATCTTTGCCGTCGTACAAAACAAGTGAACCCTCAACCAAATAAATCAACCAACGGTTGGCTCCTTCAGGTTTTAACTGGTCGTTACGCTGAACATGGACAACAGCTGACGATTTGCAAAGAGCGGCGCGATTAACAGCGTTCAACTCATTTACAGGACTCACCGAGCCTGCAGCCGAAAGAATCAGAACGCTATTTTCGTCAGAGTTTGCACTTGCCCGATTAGAATCACTTTTAAACACTGTGTTCGCCTTCTTTAGCCTTGAAAGTCAATCTGCTTTGTATTTGCCACTGATGAAATTACGGTATACCCGTTTCCCAAAGTACCGGTACTAATTAGGATCGCTGCATACCAGCACAGTCCCATATGGACTAGTAGCGTTTACCGGCGCAATGTTAGTATTGTTGAGCTGCGATGCATCAGAACTCAACATTGTGGTGTAAGTATCTTCTGCTTCAACACCAAGCGCCTGCGCGCGCGCCACGACTCGAATCTGAGCCCAAGCTGCATTGGTTACCGGATAAACAACATTGAAATAGCCCGAACCTGTAGCGTCGGTGGTTAATACACCGTTGGACCCAAGCGTCGGTAATGCCAAAGACTCATCCACCGGCATGATGATCGCCGGATCTTGTGGGTCCAGGGTTCCATTTCCATTGCTGTCCTCATTTGCATCCAATACACGGTTGCCGTTAACATCTTCTTTCAAACACGAGATTGTCAGTTCTGAAGTTGTGGCCCAGTTATTCGCACTGAATGTATCATCGCCGGTTATCTGACGACGCGTCCGCCCTTCTTTATCTATCAGCTCCATATAGCCTTTGCGATAAAGAATAGGTTCAATGGACAGTCTTACACTCGCATCTTCCAATGCTGTTCCACCACCGTCTGCCACTTGAACCACGTATGGAATACTGTATTGCGTTCCGTTACCTATTTCCTGAATTACATTCGCCGAACCTATTGTAATATTCAAAGCCGGCTCAACCACAGTCAACGATACGCTGCTATTAATACTGCTGCCCTGGACTTCGGAGAAAATTCTAACTTCATCTTCCTCTGTCGGCGTTGTTCCGGCAGAAAACGTAATCTCGGCTTCACCGTCTACATTGGTTGTAGCTAATGTTGAGCTAAGCTGACCGCCTTTAAGATTCGCGCTCGAGAATTCAACCACTGTGTTTTTAACCGGATTCCCGTTTGCATCTTTAACCACAGCGAGAATCGTTGCTTTATCACGTGTGTTCACTCGTGTTGATGTTGAATTGGTCCGAATGCTTGCAGGTACGGCTCCGAAAAAATTGAAGCTATGCCGATTATTGACTGAACCATCTGCAGCCTCAACATGCAGAGTCACCTCTCCTGCAATACTCGACAGCACAGATACACTTACATCACCATTGGCATCTGTAGTCACTGTTGAAGCACCAACCACTTGACCGGCGGTGATAGTAAAATTTAATTGCTTTCCGACTATCGGCTGCCCGCCAAAACTCCAGTTAACGGAGAACTGATGTGGTATGTTCACGGGCAGTTCTTCTGCAGAATTAGCAGCAAATTTGAGCTGATCATCAGACACAACAAACTCATAAGATTGCGTCACACTAGGAACACCTTCAGCCGATTGAAGCGCAGAAAACGTAAGCATGTCGTCACCATTGGTGCTACCCACAGTGACGTTCAAAATACCATCAGGGTCAGTTACACCGCTGGTGGTACTCAACACGTTTCCGGCTCTTGAAGCAACCGTTACAATTTCATTTGCGATTGGCTCGCCATCACCTGCTGTTAGCTTGGCTTCAATATTTAAATCTGAACCCAGCACAACATTGTCATCACCAGTGACCTCTATGGTTGAACCCTCGGCAACAACGCGTGCAATGCCTGAAAATTCCCCAACCGTAGCCGTCACAGTAATATCCTGATTGGCTGAGTCGTATTTAAGTGATAACACCGCAGTGGCTTCACCATTCTCGTCAGTTACCGCCTGTGCGCTTTGCAACACACCAGCACTGGAAGAGAACTGGATATCAACTCCCGCCTCGGGCTGATTGATATCGTTGGTTACAGCCGCGGTAATTTGCGCTGTTTCCTGACCACCTGTTAACAAACTGGCTTCGTTGCTGATCACCCGAACCGTTAAATCCTGTCCCAATAATGCGGCACCTAAATCCGGGTCAACTGCACCATTAACAGTCGGCTCACCGGCTGCGTTATAGCCTTGCGCTCCACTGCCATCTGCACCTTCATCACGCTTACCACATGCGCTCAACACCATGGCGCTGGCGATTAGCAAAATACCGATCTTCTTCATGCCTATAATCCTAAAGTCTGCCGCTCTTATCACGAGTTAGCCCTACCGAAAACCACCAAAGTAATACTGAAAACCAATGCTGGCCGTTGTAAAAGTGCCGTCATCGATACTGAGGAAGTGCATGTTTAGCGATGTGGTATCACTGCCAAACAGATTGATACCGCCACCAATGGCGACGCCTGCATCAGTAGAATTCAAGCTCTTGTCTATATCCAAACGAGCCTGACCGCCCAAAAGGTAAAAACCGGCACGATCGAAACGGTAACCAAGCCGAAGCAATGCCGCCTGATACTGAACCAACGGTTCACTTAGAATGCTACTGGCCTGATCTGATGCTGCGCCAACTTCTAATTCAAGACCAACATAATCCATTAGCTGGAACCCTAAGGTTGCATTGATGGTACCCAGGCTCCTATCGCCATCAGCTGCATTGGTCAACTCCATTTTTCCGTCTGTGAAGCCAATGCCGTAATACATCTTGGCGATGTCAGCGTGCGCTTGACCTGCAAATAAACCTAAACTCAAGGCAAGAATGCCGAGAAGCTTTTTCATAAATTTCTCCGTTACTCGCTCAAGCCCATCGCTTTGCAAGTTCATTGAAGTGACGAATCTGAACCACCGGTTAAAGATTGCCGCCTGCACTAACTAAAAATGTCGGTCAATTGGCGAATTTCTTGAGAAATGACCAACAGACCACATTGCCAACTGCTTCACTAAATACGTATAACGACGGTACGTCCGTCACTAATGCGTCGCACACGTTGCCGTGGATTATGTGAAACTCTTCTTTTTCCTGTGACGACGATGCCCGCAAAAATGGCCAAACACCTTACTCACACCCGCTGCGCACTTTTAGCCTTTGCTCTAAGTACAGCGTTAATGCTCAATGCGTGCAGCAACCATGCCGGTATAGACGGCCCCGCCCCTCGGGTTAGTTTTAAAACCCTGAAAAGCGCCACACCACTAGGAATAAATCAGCTAGGCAAGCCGTTGCTGGTTAGCTTCTGGTCGACCAGTTGCAGCGTTTGTTTGCAGGAAATGCCCCATCTGGCGGATATTTACGAAGAATTCAAACCCAAAGGGTTTGAAATGGTGGCTGTGGCCATGCCTTTCGATAAGCCAAGCGATGTGTTGGAGCTTAGTGAAAGTAAAAACTGGCCATTTTTAGTGGCGCTCGATCTGGATAATCAGGTAACAGAATCATTTGGTGACATTCAAGTCACACCGACAGCTTTCCTGATCGATAAAAACGGAGATTTTGCTGAAAAATACGTGGGGGCGATTGATCTGGAGGAATTCAGAGCCAGGTTAGATGAGCTAATTCAAACCGGTAGTTAGCAGCGGCTCAAGTTCCTTGAGTGCGCGTTTATAGACTTTGCGTTTGAAAAAAATGACACGCTTGGCTGGCTCCCAGTAGTCTATCCAGCACCAGCTATCGAATTCCGGCTTTTCGTTGGCAGCCAGATCCACAGCGGATTCTGCACTGATCATACGTAACATATACCAAATTTGCTTCTGCCCGATGCACACTGGCGATTGGTTGCGACGAACAAATCGCTTCGGAAGCCGGTATCTTAGCCAGTCGTTGGTGCAACCAAGCACTTTCACGTCCTCTGGGTTCAGACCTGTCTCTTCCAGCAGCTCACGGTACATTGCCTGTTCGGGCGATTCGTCCTCGTCCACACCGCCTTGCGGAAACTGCCAGGCATCTTGTCCGACGCGTCGCGCCCAAAACACCTGACCCCGGTCATTACTCAGGATTATGCCGACGTTCAAGCGATAACCATCACTATCTATCATTTGGTGTTCTAGTAACCTTTAGTGCTCTGACTCTACTGTACGCAAAGACGAGGGTAGCTGGCAAATCCGCTTGATAAGAAAGTACGCAGGGGTCACGCAGGTTCGAGTCTTCGATCAAGTTTTGGGCAGCGTAACGCCTTGCTGGCCTTGATATTTCCCGCCACGGTCCGCGTAAGAGGTTTCACACACCTCGTCACTTTCGAAAAATAACATTTGCGCAATACCTTCGTTGGCGTATATCTTTGCTGGGAGTGGGGTTGTATTGGAAAATTCGAGTGTCACATGGCCTTCCCACTCTGGCTCCAAAGGCGTCACGTTAACAATAATGCCACACCGTGCGTATGTCGATTTACCGAGGCATACGGTGAGCACACTGCGCGGAATGCGAAAATATTCAACGGTTCTCGCTAACGCAAAGGAGTTTGGCGGAATGATGCAAACATCAGACTTCAAGTCGACAAAACTATCAGGGTCAAACGCTTTAGGGTCAACGATTGCATGGTTAATGTTGGTGAAAATCTTGAACTCATCAGCGCAGCGAACATCGTAGCCATAGCTGGATGTGCCGTAAGATACGATGCGTTCGTTGTCGTTGCCAACGCGAACCTGACCAGACTCAAACGGTTCTATCATGGCTTGTGATTCGGCCATGCGCCGAATCCATTTGTCTGACTTAATGCTCATAGTGACTTACGCAAATGCTGTTCGCCGTTAGGTGCTTTGTATAACAATGTTCGGAAAACTGGCACTGTAATCTTTGGCTTGTTTAGCCAGCCGCGCTGCAGTCTTGCGCGCAATTTCTCTGTAAATTTCCGCCGCCCGACAATCAGGTTCAGCAACCACGGTTGGTTTACCTGAATCGGCCTGTTGGCGAATACGCATTTCCAATGGCAGTGCGCCCAGTAAGGTAACACCAGCTTCTTCGGCCATTGCAACACCGCCGCCTTCGCCGAAAATATGCTCCTCGTGCGAGCAGTTGCTGCATATGTGTGTGGACATGTTTTCAATAATGCCCAATATCGGAATGTCGACTTTCTCGAACATCTTTAAACCTTTGCGCGCATCGAGTAACGCGATGTCCTGCGGGGTGGTCACAACAATGGCCCCACTAACCGGTACCTTTTGCGCCAGCGTCAGTTGGGTATCGCCGGTGCCCGGCGGCAGATCGATAATCAGGTAATCGAGGTCGGTCCACTGGGTGTCATTGAGCAACTGCTCAAGCGCCTGTGTGACCATCGGACCACGCCAAATCATCGGTGTTTCCTCATCTATCAGAAACCCGATAGACATACACTGGACGCCGTAATTTTCCATTGGCTGTAGCGTTTTTCCATCTACCGATTCCGGTTGTCCGGACAACCCCATCATGCGTGGCTGGCTGGGACCGTAAATATCTGCATCGAGCAGCCCGACTTTGGCACCCTCAGCCGCCAGAGCCAGCGCAAGATTTACCGATGTGGTCGACTTGCCAACGCCGCCCTTTCCTGAGGCCACGGCAATGATGTTTTTAACGTTATCCAGCCGCTTGACCCCGTGCTGTACCGAGTGCGCAATGACCTTGTGATCGATTTTAATGGTTGCGTCTGTCACGCCGGCTTTTTCAGCCAATTCGGCCTTGATATTCTCTGCCAAAGTGGCGCTGTGACTAGCGCAAGGATAGGGCATGGTGAGCGAAACCGTGATCGCATTGCCATTTTCCTCGACTTCACAATCGACCTTACTGGCACTCAAACTGGACCCGAGGTTTGGGTCGTAGAACTCGCCGAGCGCTTGCTCGATTTTTTCCCTGGACAAATCAGACATGTTGTTGCATGGCTCCCATGATGGTGGGCTGTTAGACTATTGAATCGAACCCCTGACTATACACAGTTGCGCCGTGGAGCGCCGAATCAATGGCCCCCAGGGCACTATATTGGCCACAAAATACTAAATTCGCCAATGAACACAAAATTATGAGCCGTAAACTAATATGAGCCGCAAAATTCTGGTAACCAGCGCCTTACCCTACGCAAATGGCGATTTACACATTGGCCATCTTCTCGAGTACATCCAGACCGATATTTGGGTTCGCTACCAACGCCTGATGGGAAACCAGTGCCAATGGGTCTGGGCCGACGACGCGCATGGCACGCCCATTATGCTGCGTGCCCAGCAGGAAGGCATAACACCTGAGGAACTTATCGAAAAAAGCAAGGCATCGCACGAGCGAGATATTGCCGGTTTTCTGCTGTCACCTGATAATTTTCATACCACTCATTCTGACGAAAATCGGGAAATGGCTGAGCTGATATACACCAGGCTCGACGACGCCGGGCTGATCATAAAGAAAACCATCAAGCAGCTGTACGATGCCAAGGAGAACATGTTCCTGCCCGACCGCTACGTAAAGGGAATATGCCCCAACTGCGGTACCGCTGATCAGTATGGGGATAATTGTGAGTCATGCAGTGCAACCTACGATGCAACTGAGCTCAAAAAACCGATCTCGCAAGTGTCCGGCACCGAGCCCGAGCTGAGAGATTCAGAGCAACACTTCTTTGCTCTGAGTGAGTTTAACGACATGCTCAAGCAATGGACTGCAGGCCCGGCGGTGCAGGAAGAAGTGGGCAATAAACTCAAGGAGTGGCTTGACACGGGATTACAGAATTGGGATATCTCGCGTAACGCACCGTACTTCGGTTTTGAAATTCCCAATGCGCCTGGCAAGTATTTTTACGTTTGGCTCGATGCACCCATAGGGTATATCGCCAGCCATTTGAATCTGACCAAGCGAACCGGGGAGAATTTTGAAGACAGCTGGAATCCTAACTCCGATGTTGAGCTGTACCACTTCATCGGTAAAGATATCATAAACTTTCACTGCCTGTTTTGGCCGGCCTTGCTCGAAGGCGCAGGTTTTCGAAAGCCAACAGGCGTTTTCTGTCATGGTTTCGTTATGCTCGACGACAACAAAATGTCGAAGTCCCGTGGTACGTTTGTTACCGCTGCGACCTGGCTCGAACATATCAAGCCGGAGTATTTGCGCTACTACTACGCCTGCAAATTAAATTCGGGCATTACCGATTTTAATCTGAACCTCGACGATTTTGTTACGCGCGTCAATGCAGATCTTGTTGGTAAAGTGGTGAACATTGCCAGTCGATGCGCAGGTTTTATTTCCAAACAATTCGACGGCATGCTAAGCGAGCAATACCCACAGACCATGCTAGCCGACTACGAAAAGCTGGTGAACTCCAAGTCGGTCATTTCCGATCACTACGAGACACGCGAATTTGGCAAAGCCATGCGTGAAATTATGCTGCTTGCAGAACACGCAAACACCTACATTAACGATGCTGAGCCATGGGTAAAAATCAAACAGGAAGGTAACCGTGAGGAGGTGCAGGCTATCTGTACAGTTGGCTTGAATTACTTCCGTATCATCATGACCTATTTAAGCCCGGTCTTGCCCGAGCTCAGCGCTAAAACGGAAAGCTTTCTGAATACCACGCTCAGTATGGCAGCGCTGGATTCACCACTGGTCAATCACAAAATCGAGAAATTCAAACCTCTGATGACTCGAATTGAGCCTGCGCAGATTGAAAAATTGATGGCAGCCACGGCTGCACAAAACCAAAGTGCACAGGCAGCTTCTGCTGCGGCCAGTCCCAGCACCGCCAGCCACGAGCCTGTCAAAGATGAAATCGACATTGGTGATTTTGAGAAAATTGATTTACGGATAGCTGACATTATTGATGCAAAGCCCGTGGAAGGGGCTGACAAACTGATCGAACTCACACTCGACATTGGTATTGAAACTCGTACCGTGTTTGCGGGTATCAAGGCCGCTTACGACCCCAGCGATCTCATTGGGCGCCAGACGGTCATGGTTGCCAATCTAAAGCCTCGCAAGATGCGCTTCGGGGTTTCGTCAGGGATGGTTTTGGCTGCAGGGCCTGGCGGGTCTGATCTTTTTATCCTCTCACCGGATGCCGGTGCGCAAGCCGGCATGCGAGCCAAGTGATGTTGTACCAATGAGCGAATATGCGCTCATTATACTAACGACCGTACTGGTCAATAACTTTGTCCTAACCCAGTTTTTAGGGCTATGCCCATTCATGGGTGTTTCGCGCAGCCTGGATGCAGCCATTGGTATGGGCATGGCCACAACGTTCGTGCTAACACTGGCATCAACATTAAGCTTTGTCATTGATCATTGGCTGCTTGACCCGTTTAACTTAAGGTACTTGCGCACGATCAGTTTTATTTTGATTATCGCCATCGTTGTGCAGTTTTCTGAAATCGTTATTCGCAGGCGCAGCCCAATGCTGCACAGAGTGCTGGGCTTGTACTTGCCACTGATCACCACTAACTGCGCCGTACTCGGTGTAGCTTTGTTAAGTGCCAGGCAACATCATTCACTTGTTGAAGCGGTGTTATTCGGTTTCGGGGCAGCATGCGGCTTCACACTGGTCTTGGTGCTTTTCTCGTTACTGCGCACTCGTCTGAGTGGTGCTGATATACCCAACGCGTTCAAAGGCAATGCCATCGGTTTGATTACCGCTGGCATTATGTCGTTAGCGTTTATGGGATTCAGCGGACTATCATGAGCATCGGCATCATTTTTAGCTTGTTGCTGGTACTGGCCATGCTCATACTCATGGGCAGTTTATTAAGCTATCTGACCCGACCCGCTGATAATGCCCAAGCCGATAGCGACACGTTAATGATCGATGCGGTTAACGCCGTTTTACCACAGACCCAATGTGCTCAATGCGGGTACCCGGGTTGTCGCCCTTATGCAACGGCCATTATAAAAGAGCATGAACTTATAAATCGCTGCCCACCAGGGGGTGAACGAACCGTTTCACAGTTATCTGAATTACTCGGCACGCCAACACTACCAATTGACGATAGCTGTGGTGTAGAAAAACCTGTGCAACTGGCCATTATTGATGAAGCCGCGTGCATCGGTTGCACACTTTGTATTCATGCCTGTCCGGTTGACGCAATTGTCGGTGCCGCAAAACTGATGCACACCGTGATAGCTGAACAATGCACTGGCTGTGAGTTGTGTCTTCCACCTTGCCCGGTGGACTGCATTGATCTTGTCGCACCGGCTCCAACGGCCGCTAATTGGCAATGGCCTCAACCCACCTAGCGCCACGTGTTGAATAAAATCACATCCGCAATTGGCCTTAACGTATCTCTGGGTAGGTCAGCTCATAGAAAAACAGCACCGTTCGGGTTTCATGGTGGGCTGAGCCTGGACACTAACAAAAGAGCTTTAGGCGACAATACTGAATTGTGCTCCATTATCAGCATCAACCCGCCTGCGCTGCTCACCATTCCATTGATCAATTACCGCAAAGACAGCGTTGCGCCAAAGGTTCAGATACATGAAAAGGTCAAACGCGGACAGGCTTTGGCCGACAACATTGTTTCTCCGGTATCAGGAGTGGTTGAAGCAATTGAACATTGCGAAATAATTCATCCGGGTGGATTGCGAGCACCTTGTGTTGTTATCCGTAACGACAGGCTGGATACGCCAATAAACACCGACACAGAATACCGAAACAATAAGCAGGAACAACAAGCTGTTTCTCACGACAATGACAACGCAGAAGCGCAAGCGAAAATTGCACACTTTATAGCCCATTCCACCACAATGCTTGATCAGGCTGCGCTGGTCGGCTTGGGTGGGGCCGGCTTTCCGACCGCTCAAAAACTATTGTCTTCAAATCAGGACTTGCAAACATTAATCATTAATGCGGCCGAGTGCGAGCCAGAGATTGCCTGTGATGAAGCGCTAATGCGATCTTCTTCAATACAAATTGCTTACGGTATTAGCGCATTGTCGCAATTAACGCAATGTAAAAGGTGCGTGGTTGCTATCGAAGACACTAAAACGCTTGCCATAGAATCAATGCGTACGGCACTTGATACGATCGACTCCACTGCAGAATTAATGATAATTCCAACCCGATACCCTGCCGGTGCAGAAAGCCCTTTAATCCAGAACGTTACCGGACAATTTATACCGCACAATGAAAAACCGATTAACCATGGTGTGATATGCATTAATGTGGCAACAACCTATGCACTATGGCAAGCGATAAATGGACAACCAATGGACTCTCGTGTTGTATCTCTGGGTGGAGCTGAAATGCCAAACCCTTGCAATGTGCGAGTTCGATTTGGTACTCCAGTATCCTATGTGTTGCAGCAAACGGGCAACGCACCCGCTGACGACACCATACGTATTCGGGCCGGCGGCCCGTTAAGCGGATTCGATCTGCACTCAACCAATGTACCAATAACCGCCATGACTAACTGCATTCTCGCAGAAGCCGCGCTGTGCGCCCCCGCTGCGCAACCTTGCATACGTTGTGACGATTGTGCTGATGTGTGCCCGGCCATGCTGCAGCCTCAACAACTTTATTGGTATACGCAAGCCGCAGAGCATGACAAATGTGAGGAATTACAGCTAGACGCGTGCATAGAATGTGGTTGCTGCGACCTGGTTTGTCCGGCATCAATTAAGTTAACTGAGACCTTTCGATTCGCAAAATCAAACGCAAATTACATTAAAGCACAACAACAATTAGCAGACGATGCGGAACTTCGCTTTCTGGATCGCAAGAACCGCCTTGAACAAAAAGAACAAGCCCGACAACTGGCCATCGAACAACGCAAAGAGAAGCTCAGATCACAAAAAAAACCTGACCGCGAAAAAATAAACGCAGCACTGAATCGGATTCGCTCGAAGCGACACACGCAGAAAGACTAGTGGCTAATATAATCGTAGACAGACGCGCTGCCGGGGCGAAAGCGTTAAGCACTCAACGCATTATGCTCAGTGTTGTGTTAGCGCTAATTCCGGGCATAGTCGCCTACTGTTATTTCATCAGCCCTCTGGTGCTGGTTAATGCACTGTTCGCTGTGCTAACAGCATTACTGTTAGAAGCATTTGCCATTCGACTACGCGGCAAAAAATGTATGCCTCAAATTCAGGATGCAAGCATTGCGTTGGCCGCCATATTATTAGCATTGGCAGTACCGCCAATGATACCGCTTTGGCAGTTATTGGTTGGTGTCGCTGTTATGGTCTTACTGGGCAAACATGTTTACGGTGGTCTTGGCCACAACCCGTTTAACCCGGCCATGGTTGGTTATGCTGCAATGCTGATCTCTTTTCCACAAAGCATGACGCTTTGGATGGACCCACTTGGACTTGAAAATCTGGCACTTGTTGATTTGATTCAAGCCAAATTGACTCTGAATATTGTTACCTCCAATCCGCAAATCGCGTGGGATGGAATAACACAAGCCACCCCGTTGGAGCATATCCGCTCTCTTAAGGCACAATCACAAACAATTGTCTTAAGTGATCTAATACAACGGACTATGGATTCGGGTTGGTGCTGGGTAAACCTTGGTTTTTTGTTGGGGGGATTATTCCTTTTGTTCAAACGAATCATCCAGTGGCATATTCCGGTATCGGTCATTGCAGGCTATGTCTTGTGGGCAGGCTTGTTTTCCGAGCCTGGCTTGCCGTTGCACCTGTCTGTGTTTTCAGGCTCGTTAATACTGGGGGCATTTTTTATCGCAACCGACCCCGTTACCGCTGCCAGCAGCAAACGTGGCAGACTGATTTTCGGTTTTGGTATTGGCTCTCTGAGCTTTGTAATAAGAGAATTCGGTGGGTATCCAGAAGGCATTGCTTTCGCTGTTCTGCTGATGAACCTGTGTGTACCGTTAATTGATCACGCAGACAGGCAACTGGCGCGACGAAATTGAATTCTGTCGATATAAAAACCGGGTTACTGTTGGGTGCAAGCACATCCATTGCCATTGCTGTCATCGTTGTAGCGTTTTTGCTAACCCGTGAACCCATCCGCCAAACTGAACAGCAGAACCTGCAAAGGGACCTATTGCAATTACTCGAGCCCGCAAGCTTCAACAATGAACCGGCGCTCGACACCGTTTACCTAAGCGACCCAGCGCTGGGCAGCCAGCAGCCCACAGTCATTTATCGAGCGCGTAATAATGGCCAACCGACCGGTGCTGTTGTCGCCGCCAATGCACCTGATGGGTACAATGGCGACATTGAGCTATTGGTAGGACTAAGTTATCAGGGCGATATCATCGGTGTGAGAGTGACACGACACAATGAAACACCTGGCCTCGGCGATGACATTGAAACCAGAAAATCTGATTGGATTTATTCATTCAACAACCTGATGGTGGCAGACATGCAACCTGCGGAGTGGAAAGTAAAAAAGGAAGGGGGGCGTTTTGATCAATTTACAGGTGCAACTATTACACCTCGTGCAATTGTCTCGTCTGTCCACCAGGTTGCGCTGTGGTACCAACAAAATCGCGAGGAAGTGTTTGAGCACCTTGCGGCTGACAAGCCAGCCGGTAGCAGCAGCAATCAATCGACAGGCATCATTAAATGAATGCATCGAATGAAATAACACTTGTGAATCTGGCAAAAGAAGGGCTTTGGATAGAAAACCCGGGCCTGGTGAAACTGCTGGGCTTGTGTCCTTTGTTGGCGGTTAGCAACACACTCATCAACGGATTATCGCTGGGCCTTGCAACGCTTGCTACGCTGTTGGTATCCAACACGCTTGTCTCCGGATTGCGTTCGAGCATACCACCTGCCGTACGCATCCCTTTGTATGTGCTGATCATTGCTACTACTGTCACCATTATTGAGCTCTTAATGCAAGCATGGTTACCTGGCTTATTTGTTACGCTGGGTATTTTCCTACCGTTAATCGTGACAAATTGTTTGATACTTGGTCGGGCGGAAGCGTTTGCCGTTAGACATTCCATACGTTTGAGCATTATCGACGCGTTGTTCATGGGTCTTGGATTTTTATTGGTTCTCAGCCTACTTGGCACTGCCAGAGAGTTCATCGGCCAAGGCAGTATTTTGTCGGACAGTCATCATCTTTTTGGCGAAACTGCGCGAGATTGGACTATGCAGATTTTCGATAAACAACACGGTATGTTACTGGCGCTGTTACCACCCGGGGCATTTATTGGACTGGGATTACTTCTAGCCATGAAAAATGGCATTGATGCAGCGCTGTCACAGCGGGAAAATAACAATCACTGATTATGCTGTTTACTCAAGATAGAATTCGCATGCGGGAAATGTTCTTTAGTGCTTGGTCCAAGCATCTAAACAATGAACATTTGGAGCCGATGGAGAAGCAGATTGTTACGCTACTCGAGGAGCACCCGGAATACCATAAACTGGTGGAAAATCGAAACGCCATTGACACCGATTTCACACCAGAACACGGCACACTGAATCCATTCCTGCATTTAAGCCTGCATCTGGCCTTGCGCGAGCAGGTCGGTACCGATAGACCCAAGGGCATAGCAACTCTCACAAGGTCATTGCTACTCAAGCACGGCGATGGGCATTCGGTGGAACACCTGATGATCGAATGCTTGGGAGAATGCTTGTGGGATGCTCAACGCCAGGGTCGAGAACCCGATGAGCTTGTTTATCTCGAAAAACTAAAAGAACTGCTTTAACCAGCTGCGCAAAATGAAACAGGGCGTCTGAAGACGCCCTGTTTGACTTGCAACACTTGGGAGTTAACTTACAACTCTACACCCAATGCTTTGATTGACTCCAAAGTTACACCGCCTTCGGCCAGCGAATTTTTACGTTGGTAGTCTTCCAGCGCGTTTAGTGTGCCAGTACCAAGTACACCATCGATTGAACCTGGTGAATAGCCTTCGTCTGCCAGCGCAGCTTGCAAACGCGCAATGATGTCACCATTGGTATTGGTTTCACATAATACCGCCTGCCATTCAAAACGAGAATCTGCCACTTTAATTCGACGTTCAATTTTCTCGCTCTCTCCTGCAACAGGAATTTTCTCGCTCTGCGCATCAGAGATCAATTCATTGACTTGAACATCTTCGTAAGCCTCTTCAATTATCTCTGGCTCAAAGCGCCCAGCCGTTTTTACAACTGTACGATCATAGGCAATCTGTTTTGCAGGACTGGCCTGATGACAAACGACACGACCTGTTGGGCTGCTGTCATCAGCGGTGCGTGAGTCGAGCCACGTATAGCGCCCTGGTGTTTGTTCTTGTTCTCTGTTCATTGTTTTGAACTCGGCCGCAACAGGAACACGTTGCTCAACTGCATCCGCTTCGAGCTTTTGAACGTTGACAGTTTTATAAACCGCTTCCTCGGTAACGTCAGTTAGCAATGGCTCAGTCGCAACCACTTCAACATCGACTGTTTGGTACTCTGCAGGTATGTCAACACGGCACATGATTTCGCCGGTCTGGTTGTCGATCTTTTGGATAGGTCCTGTGCCTTTTTGCCAAATTGAATGTGCAGCTTCTATGAGTACGCGGTCTTGCTTCTTCGTAAAAACAGTTGGTACTTCTATTAATCGCTTATACGAAGCTTTCACTAACACTTCTTCTGTGTCTGTGCGGTATTTTGCGGGTTGAGTTGATAATTTTTCAGTTGCTTCACTGATAAGCACACGGTTAGGAATTTGTTTAATGACTGGCTCTATGTAGTGCTCATACAAACAACTGCCCACTGCCACGTCATCCAATTCAATACCTGCTGCGATCAGATCACTGCGTTCGCCGTCACTTAGCGGCGATTCTCCATTTAGAGAATTACGCACCCAACGCGTCGAGGCTGGTGCGACTAAAAAGTTATCACGCTCTACCTCCAGCACAGGTTGAATAGCCCTGAGCCTGGTTGACGCCTCGCGAGTCATCACACGTTTTGTTTGAGTCTCGAATCGGGCGGGTGTGATTTGATAACGCTCGGTTGCTTCCTTTTTGAGGATATCAACCTGCTCAACCCTGTATTTCGCCGGAACATTGACTTTCGCGTAGCATTCGCCACTTTTCGCAGGGGGCATTATTTCAGCCACCTCCGGCCGGCTCTGTGCCGTTGCATCAACGGCGAAGAGACTGCAAAACAGCACAGAAACTCCTGTAGAAATCAAACGCTTATCGCCTAATTTGGCCATAACTCACTTCTCCAAAAATAATTCATAAAACCCAGTTGTTGCCGGGCATGGGACAAATTCGGGATGCACCATGCCAATTCAACTGCTCGTTACTTCGCATGTTTAGCAAGAACCTCATCAAGGATACGCCACAGATGACGCTCCTAGAGTGGAGGCCGAACAATCAGCGAGTTAATTCTCATTGTGCGATTGCCAGGCATACCGATCCAATAACTACACAAATAGAACATCGGAAATGCACTTCAAAAATAAGTTATTCACTTGGCAATGCTTCGTGTACCTGATTATGGTAGCACCTGCTGCCGCAAATATTAATATAAATACTGTCCAAAAAAATAACGGATTTGAATACGTAGAAATACAGACTGAAGCCAACCCCAGTGCATGGGTGACCTTTGCAGGCTTGCACCCAAACGCTGATGCGCTGATAAATGCGATTGCGGCTTCTGATATTCACGGCTTGAATATAGACCGCTATCAACTGAAAAGTTTAGAACATGAGTTGGAATTATTCGTAGACAATAGTGAACAATCAGGCAAGTACATCTCTGAATCAAACGCACAGCAGCGAATGCGGCTCGAGCAGAGCTTAAATCAAGCATTTGCGCTGTTTTCCAGCGATTTAGGCAGAGGTGTGCTGGATGCTCAGAAAACCCAAAAAAACCTCCATCGTTCGGCACCCGTCGTTGATACCGACGATTTGTTGGCACGCCTGCGCTCTGGAAACGCGACTGTGCGAGAGTTGCTTGCTGAGCTAACGCCACAGACCCCTCAGTACAAAAATCTTGTCGAACACATGCGAGCGTTATTGGATGAGCGTGATTCTGGCATCACGCGAACCAAAGTGAACTTTGCTGAAGGTGTGACCATTGATACGTCGCACGACTTGGTTGTCGATCTGCGTGCTCGTTTAATTGAAACTGGCGACCTGGACCCATACAGCCGCCTCAGCAACTTTGTCGACTACGAAGTTGCTGAAGCGCTAAAACTGTTTCAAACACGTCACGGCATTGAAGCCACTGGCGAATTGACGAAAAGTACCGTTACGGCTTTAAACGCATCCGTGGATGACGACATTGAACAAGTAGCGATGAATCTTGAGCGCTGGCGCTGGATGCCACGCGAATTGGGTGATCGGCATATTATGGTTAACGTACCCTCTTACAACCTCATCATGATGAACAACGATCAACGCATCGCAGACATGGCGGTAGTGGTGGGTTCAAAGAAGCACAACACACCCGTTTTCAGCGAAGATGCAAAGTTTGTTGAAGTAGCGCCCACATGGACCGTTCCGGCCAGCATCACAAACAACGAACTGATTCCAATCGAACGTCGCAAACCCGGCTATCTGGATGCTGAAAACATGGACTTCTTGCGTTGGGAAGGCAAAAGGCTAAAAAGAGTGCCTCGATCACAGGTGACCGCAGCTGATTTTCAGAAGAATCCGTTCCCCTATGTGCTACAGCAACGCGCTGGTGACGACAATGCGCTTGGCAAAATTAAAATTCTGATGCCTAACCGGTTTGCCGTATACATGCATGATACGCAATCGAAGCATCTGTTTGCCAAGACTGATCGTGCATATAGCCACGGTTGCATAAGACTCAGTGAGCCGCTCCTTCTTGGCAAGTTGTTGCTGCAACTGGATGGTAAAACAGAGGAAGAAGCCCAGCAGATACTGGATAAAAAGAAAACAACACGCATTAAGCTACAAGACACCACACCCACTCACATTAGCTACTTCACGGCGTGGGTTGATGATGAAGGTAAGTTGCACACGCGCAAAGATATCTACAAGCATAACGACCGACTGTTATCGGGATTGTACAAGAGCAACACGCTATTGTCGGCGCTTAAGTCACGCCAGGTGAACGCACTGGCAGAGCAAACGGAGCTCTAGCTGGCACAGCTCTGTGTGCACAGTATTGCTTGATAAGTGGCTCTACCACTGGCTTTGCACCACTTGTAGGGCCAAGCCCAAATTGTTCTTGGCTAGTCCAGGCGGTTTGTTTACTATCTGTGTTCTGATCAGTCGGGACACATCCAAAGCATGTCGAAATCTGTAAGCGTTGTCGGTGCAGGGTCTATCGGTATATCCAGTGCTCTGCATTTGCAACAACGTGGATGGGCCGTTACCCTTATTGATCGAAAAAATCCCGGCAGAGAAACATCGTTTGGCAATGCTGGTGTCATTAACAGTGGCTCGATGGTGGCACTGAATAGCCCATCGATACACCGATCTCTTGCATCTTTGCTAAAGAACGACAAACCTCAACTCCGATACAACATCAAGCACCTGTTAAAAAACTTGCCGTGGACATTGCAGTTTCTGCAAAACAGCAAAACTCGCCAATCGGACAAAACAGCCGAAGCGCTCTATTCGCTAACGTCTGTCGCACTCGATGAGCACAAAGCGTTTATGCAGCGCGCAGGTAATCTGCACAGACTCAGTGAAGCCGGATGGTTGCGCGTGTATCGAAACGAGCCAGGGTTTGTAGACGAATCCTACGATGCGCAGCAGTTAAGACGGTTTAATATACCCGGCCAAAAACTAACATCAGATGAGCTGCGTGATCTTGAACCATCGCTAAAACCTATTTACTCATCCGGCTACTTGTTATCGGGTGCTGCCTGCATTAACAATCCGGGCGAACTGATGAGTGAGTATGCACAAAAATTTGTCGACGATGGCGGTACCTTGATCAAAACCGAAATAGAGTCCATTGAAACCAAAGGCGATACCATCACCTGCCGTACCAGTAACGCCCCGATAGTGTCTGATCAATTACTCGTTGCCGCAGGCCCATGGAGTAACGACATACTGAGTATGCTGAACTACTCCGTGCCACTGGGTGTTGAGCGCGGATACCACGCACACTACCATTTGAACAATGACGCAAGCCTCGGGCGCTCAGTCTATGACGTCCATGCCGGATTCATAATGAGCCCAATGGAGATGGGGCTGCGAATAACAACCGGTGTAGACCTTGATCACAGAGACGCTGCGCCGAATCATTCACAACTGAACCAGGTTTTACCGTCAATAAAACAGGCGATTGACCTTGGTGAACGCACCGAAGACCCTGTATGGCAAGGCAACCGCCCCACCTTGCCAGACAGCAAACCGGTCATTGGTAAAGCGCCAAACCATAACAATGTGTGGGTTGCGTTTGGCCATCAACATATTGGACTGATGACCGGTCCGATCACTGGAAAAATTGTGGCAG
>CALIMV010000050.1 GCA_938045275.1 uncultured Granulosicoccaceae bacterium | reverse complement strand
CAGCCTTTTGCTTACTAACATTATTAGCATCGTCCGAATAATAATGACTCGCCTCGCCACTACTGCATTCATCCGGTAATTCGCTGACAAAAAACTGCAATGTGCTTTCGAGAATGGTTTCAGCCAGTACACAAGCATCTTCCAGACGCTCAAGTAGTATGGCTGATGCAAGACAGTGCCATTGCCATTCGCGGGCGGATTGACAAGGGGCCGAAATAAAGACTGATCGATCACGCCAGTGGGCCTCGTAGCATACACGCTCGGGCGCGGATAAACGATTTGCAGCCTCATTTGATATTGAAGTTACGGTATTGCTCATTGACTGAGAATGACCATTTTTACCAGCTCTTGCGAACTACGAACAGGTAGTTTTTTCATTACTCGCGAACGGTGTAACTCAACCGTTTTTTGACTTATACCAAGATCGTATGCTGTAACTTTGTTTGCCTTGCCTTCTACAATGGCGTACATCACTTCCGATTCACGTGGCGTTAGCTTTTTCAGACTTTCCTGAAAATGGTTAATTTTATCGGCGCTTAGGCTATTTTTGGCGCGCTTCTTGTGCGCATCGGCAACCTTATCCAGTGCGTTTGTCAGTGCTGATGTATCCAGCGGCTTTTCGAGAAAGGTGACAGCGCCCTTATTCATGGCCTCCACTGCCAGAGCCACGTCGCCGTGACCGGTCATGTACACAACCGGTATTTGAGCACCAGCCTCGATGAGCTTGTCGTGAACATCAAGTCCGCTCATTTCCGGCATACGCACATCGATTAACAAACACTCACAATCGAGCCCGGATGTAATAGCGTTGAGGCCTGCCATTGGGTCACCAAACTCAGTTACCAAATGTCCCATGCCAGACAACAACCAACCCATTGATTGGCGAAACGTATCGTTGTCATCGATAATACAAATTGATTGACTATGCATCATTTTCTCCCGGTACCGATGTTCGCAACAAAACGTGTGCTGTGCATCCAGCTCCCTTATTCGGAGTAACCCACAACTTGCCCTGATGCAACTCTATAAACGATTTACAAATATTCAGGCCGACGCCCATACCATCTTTTTTTGACGATTGGAACGGCGTAAACAAATTCTCGGGGTTAACACCTTTAAGCCCCATGCCAGAGTCTTTAATCTCAATTTTGATTCCTTCGTGAACACGGCTTACCATAACTCGAATGGTGCGTTTATCGTGTTTTGTATCGCGAATAGCATCACTCGCATTACGTAATAAGTTGGTAAATACTTGCTGGATCATCGTGTAGTCGGCGGTTACCAAAAATCGCTCGGGATTGTGTTCCTCATCGGTAGTTGAACTTATGCCATCAGGTTCGGTACAGGTCAGAACAACACGAACAGAATCTGCGTTGAATACCCAATCCAATAAACGAACGCTGTGATTAAGTAAATCAACAACATTAAACTGAACGAATTCGGGTTGACGCGACTCTGTGAAATCACGGATTCGCGAAATAACTCGCGCTGCGAACTGGGTTTGTTGTAGCGCCAGATCCACCGCATTACGATATTGATCTGCCTCGGCAGTACCTGCCTCAATGCGCATCTGCAACCCAATTAAAATATTTGATATTGCGCCTAGCGGCTGGTTAAGTTCATGGGCAAGCGTTGTTGCCATTTCACTAACCGAAATTGACCTTGAACGCAGAAATAACTGATCACGCTCGGCTAGATAATGTTGCCAACCAGCGCTGCGCGAATTTCTTGTGGACCGACTATCAGTAGCAACTGCAGCGTTCATGAGATATCCGCCCATGACAGTGATACGCCTTTTCTACTCAGCATACGCTCTAACTCCTGCTGATCTGAGATGGCGGTATCCAGGTTAATGCAAGCAGACCATTGTCCGTCTTGCTGGCAGCACAATCGCAATTCGACCATATGCGCATCGTCTGTTTCAAATTCAAATGTCCAGCCGCCTGCACGGCTATCCTCTCGGTCGAGCATTTCGTCCAACCAGTCGCTGACCTCATCAAGCCTTTTTGTACAAATATCCAAACCGGTATTTTGATTTTCGTAAAAATCTCGAACAGTATGAATACAGCGCTCTGGCACTGATGCAGAATTTTCCTGAATGTTGTGAGGGTATTGAGCAGATTGAAACGTTCCATCTGTTAGCACCGCGTTGCTGGTGTATCGGTACCAGTCATCCTGCTCATTGGAATTAAAATCGACTTCCGAGTGAATGTGCGAGCTATTCGCATTGTCGATTTTCTCAGCCTTTTCAGCACTGGCAACTTTTAAAGCGTTTTCAAAAGCATGTCGATCTGAGGCACCGCCATGGCGTTGAATATTGTCGTCCGATTTTAGTTTGCCAGCGTGTGTCTTTAGTTGTGTATGTTGTAACCTAGCCATGATGCTGCACTCCAACATGTCGACCAAGGGCCTCATCTTCCTGCTCTTGCTCTTCGAACATAGATTGCGTATTCAGTGCTGCCTTGATTGCGGTTCTGTGCTGATCATGAAACTCATCATGTCGATTACGAAGCTGCATCCATTGCAATCGAAGGCGATCAGCTTCCTGTTGCTCCGTAGCTAAGTCACTTAACGCATCATTCAGGAAATATTCGGTTTTCTGCGCATCGTATTTCAACCAATTACGTTTGATTTGTATTTGCTGCTGCGCGCGCAGATTCGATGCAAGCTCGTCTGAATTGGCCGCCAGACTCAATTGCTGCGCTTCGGCGTCTACGGCTTGATGATCACGTTCACGTTGATCAACTTTAGCTTGAGCGTCAGCCACTGACCTCTGTTGTTGCTGGTATTGCTTACGGGCTTTGTTCTGCCTCAAATCGTAAAGGCGAACCAGCTTGCCTATGGTTTGCGGTGTTTTGCTAGAACTCTGATCGGACATAGCGCCTGAGAGCCTCTGGTTTCCTGTGTCTTATTACAGGTAACGCAGAGAATCACGGAAAGTTTGCTCTGCAGCGCAATAATTTCAATTCTGGTGGTATTGGCAAGTGCGGTAACGCCAATATGGCTTTTTTTGGGGCAGGTTTGATGCGCCTTTTTTCCGTGTAACCACGCTAGTGTGGTGTGACATACAAAAAACACACTAGGACACCAGCTTTCTCAGTAACTGTTGCGTATCAGCAAAGCTGCTCGGTGTGTCGTGGCGTTGCTGTAAAAATGATTGAATGTCAGCCTGAGCGTCAATCGCATGATCTGCCAGCTTATCGGCGCCACGGACATGCTCGCCCACCTGAACAAGGAACTCTACATCCTCGTACTTAGACATCAATTTGCGCAACTGAATGGCTGATTGCTGATGACCTTCATCGGTTAACGATAAAAATAAACGACTGGTGCTGGCCAACACATCTATGGCTGGGTAGTGACCACTTTCACCCAGCTTTCGTGACAGAATAATATGGCCATCAAGTATTGACCGAGTCTCCTCTCCAATCGCATCGATGTTATCTTCATCTTCGGTGAGCACAGTATAAAACGCGGTGATCGAACCTGTGTCGCTGTTGCCAGCTCGTTCAAGCAATTTGGGCAGATCAGCAAATACCGATCCGGGAAACCCTCGTCTTACCGGCGCCTCGCCCACGGACAAGCCAATATCTCTCATGGCACGCGCGTATCGGGTTACCGAATCCATAAGCAATAGTACGTTTTTCCCTTCAGCACGAAACCCTTCCGCTACCGCTGTTGCAAAACGCGCCGCCTGTACGCGCTCCATTGCCGGTCGGTCGGATGTAGACACAACGACGACTGTTCTTTTGCGCGTCTCCGGTGTTAACTTTTCATTTATAAACTCTGCGACCTCTCGACCACGTTCACCAATTAATGCAATGACATTAACATCAGCTGATGAGTTAGTAGCCAGCATATTCAGCAAGGTAGACTTACCCGCCCCGGCCGCTGCAAATATGCCTATACGCTGACCACACCCAACGGTAAGCAAACTATCGATGGCTTTAACACCGGTGACAAACACATCTTCGATTGGCAGGCGATTAATCGGGGATGGCGCATCTGCATTCAGTGGTAATCGACACTGTGCATCAGGTGCCGATTCTCCATCGAGCACTTTGCCAAGACCATTGTAAACACGGCCCGGCATTTCGGTAGAAAAGCTCATGTGGTGTGCGCTACTGACACTTCTTACTGCTGCGCCCAAACGAATACCATCGATAGACCCCAATGGATACAGCAGCAGTTCATTTCCGTCTATGCCTACAACATCGGCATACAAAGTTTCATCAGCAGATTTACGTGATTTTGCAGTGTGTTCATTATCAGCACTGCTAATAGCGACTCGGCTGCCCACCCGAGCATCCAGCCCTGATGCTCTTAGCGTAGTTCCATATGCTTTGACGATACGCCCGACACGCTCAACGCTACTTTCTGGCAGATGCTGTACTAGCTCTTCAACTGATGCGTTCATGTAAACTCCGTTCGATCACCCGCAACTGAGATTCCAGTCCGACGAACAGGGAACCATGTACGGTTTTCAAAAAACAATCCTGCGAATCAAGCGAATCGTCTCCAACCACATTGACTAACCATTTAAGCTCTTCTGATGGCACATTGGATACTCGTTCCTGTACCGATTCCACAATATCCGGGTGGACACACAAACTGGCCGTCTCGTCAGGTGCTAACTCACGAGCTGAGGTCATCGCCAAAGATAAAAGCGTATCAGGCGTGGAATAATTCAATCCAATTCGCCTGACTATTTCCAATGCCAGCTGTACGCTGGTTTCGTGCATTTGCTTGCGCTGCTTACTGATCTCCCGCTGTGAACTGAGCAACGCCACACTTATTTTACGTCTCGCAATTGCACGCCCTTTCTTAAAACCTTGTTGCTCTGCATGTGCCATGGCGTTGGCCTTCGCTTCTGCAATATCAGCATCTGCCTGAGCCAGTTTTTTATCAAGTAATGCTATTTTTTCTAATAGCGTGTCAAGAGAGCCTATTTCATCCGGGGTATAAACCAACTGATCGGTAGCAAGAGTGGTTCCGTTCTTGTTAAACACAGATAGCATACTCATGCCACAACAGCCTCGGCTGATTGTTCTCGCTTGCCGGAACGGTGCTCATTTTTTAGCGAACTTATCGAGCCTTGCTTCGAGTCCACAACCTGATCTGCTTGAGTAAGCGACGGTGCTTTGAGTTCTTCTGCCCGTTCGACAAAGTTGGTCGCTAGCTGAGAGTCAATCATCTTATGCGAAACTTCAAAGCGTCGCGCAAGAATATCAACCAGAGTCGAGTTATCGATAGTGGAAAGCAATACAGAAGCGCCAGCTTGCTCTATCGCTTTAACTGGGTGTTGTTGAAAATGCACTATGTCTTCGCTGAAAACAGCAGTTTCGTCCACACTCTCTGAGCTGTGCAATCGGCGTAGAAACGACGCATCGACTTTTCCAGAAACTGTTTTTAGCAAAGTACCATCTATCGATTTTTTTAGTGCCGGCGCTAAAACAACCATACCGATTTCGCGAGTTACACTGAGCAAGTCCTGCGTTTTAAGTAAAGTCCAGGCTGGCAACCTTTCTAATTGTTCCCAGCCAATATCATTAATTGCATCTCCTGGTCGCAATAAATCCAACAAAGTTTGCGCAGCTTGTGAACGGTACCCTCTCATCTGAGCTGAAATTGTTGTAGTGCCGTTAGCCAGTAAATTCATTTCATTTTCCCCCTTAACAACGCGACAAAATTAGTTTTCGCTGAGCGAGACGGATTTTTAGAAAGCCAATAACTGCTGATTGCGGTGATAAATAGCAGTAATGCAATGACAGACCACGCCCTGAAATCAAGCGCCTGCATTAACACAGGCGCTTGAGCTTGTTGATTAGCTTGCAATAAACCAGCGCCATTGCCTATATCAGCGTTTGGGCAGTCGTTTTCAGCTTCAGGAAAAAACACGACTGTTACCGCCTCATACGGTAGGTTTTCAATACTGTCGACAACCAGAGCTTTGATTTTGGTCAGGTCTTTATCCAGACTCACTGATTGACGGTGCCTTATCGCAACTGCGGCGCTTGACGCTTGAACCTCCCGTGTCAAAGTTGATTTTTTTGGCAAAGCCAAATGCACACGCGCCGAAGTCACACCATTTATTCCGCTCAAGGTTGCTGAAAGTTCGGCTGACATTGCTGCATTCAGGCGGGCTGCCTCCTCCAATGCCGTTGATACCGGGCCGCTTTTTACAAAGCGATCACCCATGCCAACAAAACGTTCCCGCGGCAAGTCGTTTGCCTGCAGAAGCATCATTGCATTCGCAAATTCGGCTTCACTGGTTTCAACTGTATAGCCCACTTTGTTACCTGATTTTTTACTGCTGATTGTTTTTTCAGCTGGCAACCCAGAACAAAACAGCAGACTTAACATCTCGTTGGCCTCACGCTCAGTTAAATCTGAATACAAAATCAGATTCTGCTGGCAGGCCATGAGTGGCAATAGCATAAGCACAGCCAAAAGATGTTGAATTTTCATTATCCTTGCTGCCTGAATAGTTGTTGTACACCGTCAGCCAAACGATTGGCAATATTGGAAGTCAACTGGCTGTGAAAACCAAATTCCTGTGCCTTGTAAGTTAGCGTGACTATTTCACTTGGCGTAAAACTCTGACCATCGGCGTTGGCATTGGCAGCAAACTCTGCCAGTTCAGCGGCCCTGGCATTCAGGTTATTAAATGGTTCGAGGGCCGCTTTCGCCACTTCCATAGAATCACTTGTTCCGTTCGCTTGACCCACCTGTTCAAGACAGGATTCAAACCGACCAATATCAGAGGCGAATGACGGCTCAAACGTATTGTCGGTGCTTATACAATGATCTGCCTCAGGTAAAGTGCCAACTAAGCTGGCTAGTTCTGTTGTGCTCATATGTCCTCCGAGAAAGTTAAATAGACTGTTATTACTGTTTTCTGGCCAGCGTTTCCAACGCAGTTCCTACACTGGTAAGCGCGGTGTGAGAGCTATTCGAAATAAAACTCATGCGTAGTGATTCTGCGGTTAGCGCTGTTATTTCAGATGGGCTGTTAAAACCATCCGCCACTCGCTCCGATTGCTGGACAATGCGATCAGCCTGCTCATTCAGTGCGTCACCCCAGGCGTCAGCCATGGCTTCGAACCAATTACCTGGATTGTCTTCATTGTCTATCGAATCTGTAGCTGCAAGATTGACGAACTGTGAGCTCATATCATTACTCATTGGTCTTTCCTCTTTTTTGGTGTACGTATTGGGTTGGGCTTGCCTTTAAAGCTTTAGCTCTGTTGTGACGCCGTTCTTTTCAACAACGACTAAACCTTTTTGAATATCAGCGACGCGATGCCCTGTTGGTAACTTTGAGCCTTTGAAATAGCGCGACTGATTGTCCCCCATGACATAAGTCGGATTACCAATAACGATCATCCGAATTTCCTGATCAGCCGCCTTGCTGACCACTTTTTTAGGTAATTCAATTTTCTCCGGTACCGGTTGGTCATAATCAACGATCAGCTCTTTCAATCCATAGACATCTGCGTTGGCTGAAACCTCTGCTGCCGTTATTTTTTCTGTATCGGTTGAAGTGGTCCTGACAGTCACCACACCTGCGGCCTGCGATGACGCCTCGGCTTTCAAGCCATAAGTACGAAAAACATCTATAACCGAATCTTCTATGTGTTGCGCTGCCGTTGCAGAGGCAAGTTGCGCATCGACCGTCGGTGTCTGTATTGCAGCAACAGGCACCGATTCGATCTGCATCGGACCTGAGTTCCAGGCAACAAACACCGAGCCGATCAGGCCGAACCCTATAAATAAGACGAGATAAACCGGTCGATACAAACGATTAATAAGCCTGGTATCAGCAATAACCGCGTCTGCAGAATCGTCGAGCATAAAATCATGCTCCGATGAAGTACTCGATTCAGAATGGGTGATGTCTGAGTGGATATCAGCCATATTTGTCAAAGTTGGTATATCGTCCAGAGTTTCAACGGTGAACAGACTTTCACCTAACCGAACGGGAATACCTGGAGCCAACTTGTATTTTTGTCCAACAACCATTGGCGTGCTATCAACAACAGCATCACCGCTTACAAGCGTAATGCCTATACTGAATCTGCCTGGCAGAATTTCAACCTGATGCACTGAATCGCTGTCGTCGTGCAAGTAAATGTTGCAGTCGAACGAGTTGCCAACACTTTGTGCCTGTGCCGTACGCAATACCTGTCGACTACCCTGCTGTACTCCTTCAAGTACACATAACTGGTATTTGTCTGATTTAGTTTCCATTCGCTTTATCTCAGTCACTTAATCAATTATTGTTAATGGGTTATCCGTCAGTCAGAACCGTTAGTGAACAGCCTGTTTCCACTTAGACGACGTATTTTCAATGACCCCAACAGTCCAATTTGAGTTGGAATTTGGCCGAGCTCCTACAGCGATTGCCTTAGCTGCAAGATTATGGTCCTGCCGATTTCCAATGGGCGTGTCGTCGACAATAGCTTCCTTGCTATTGTCGAGCGCTGACGGTTTGTCTGGCCTTTTCAGCTCCGGAATGATGGTTAAATCGCTCAGTTGCGTTTTAACAGCGGGTTGGTTTGGCTGATTACGTGGTGAAAAAACAGTTTGTTTAACTATATCCAATGGTCCTTTCAATGATGACTCTCCGTTTACAGCCTTTGTTTGACGGTTTGCCAACAAATCAATTTCCTCACGACTTTCAGCCAGTCGTTGATCTGAATTTTTTACAATATCTTTTGCAGCACCTTTCAAAATGCGCTCACTCGCTGACTTGGAGGCATTTTCTCCAATAATTTTTGGTGTAATAAGAATCAACCGTTCGGTTCTGGCAACACGATTTCCGTTGGACGTAAACAATTTGCCAAGCACCGGCACATCACCAACTATCGGCACTTTCTTTGTTACTTTCTCTTTTGTCTCCCGAATCAAACCACCAATGAGTAGACTCTCGCCTTGTTCCATAACGGCATGCGTTTTCAAAGCAGAACGAGAGATTTCAGGCAACTCAGACACCCGAGCACCTGTCGCTTGTCCGTCTTCTACCAAGATACCCAGATCAATGGCATCACGTATGCCGTTTTCGATAACACGGGGCGTTACCGTCAATACGGTTCCGTACGACTGCTCTTCCAGGCTAACCGCATCCGTGCCCTCAAGCTTGACAAGAAATTCAATCGTCGATGCCACAGTGGCTTCAAGGTTTGACTTGGTGGTGACATGCGGTTTTGATACAAACTTAGCAGCACCCAATTCTTCCAGCGCCCGCATGCGTGCAATAAACTTGGTTGTGTTACCCCAACTCAAAGACAGCGCAGCACCCTCAGCTGAGGGCGTAATACGCTGCCCTGGATTGAGTCTGAAATCGGCTGCATTGCCCTGCCCCAGTAGCAATTCATTATCGCCGTTTATCGCTCTCCAATTCACACCAAGCTCACGCTGTTTTGAATTGTTGATATCGATGATCGACACTTCTATCTCTACCATGCGAGGTTTTTGATCCCAGATATCGATCATTTGTTTATATTCATCTAATCGATCAGCTGTATCTTTTATGTAAAGTGAATTTGTTTGCGAGTCTGCTTTAATCACCGGTAACGCACCGTTTGCAGATCTTTGTGCATAACGAACCGCTGCGTTATCAGTAGAAACTTTTTTAATTTCACTACCATCGCCACTTTCAGACGCACCCTCCTTAACATCTTTTTGAGCATCGACAGGTAAAACTGCCGAATTAGCCTCTGTTGAAACACTGGCCATCATTTCCAAACTAGCGAATGCACCATCGTTAACAAATGCCCATAACAGCGTTTCAACGCCAGGAATAACACGCTCTGTGCCACCACTGACCACAGTTTGATCAACCACTGAGGCATACTTCAATTTAAATTGCTTGAATACAGGCTTAGCCTGCGGTTGCGGATTTTTTGCCTGGGTAACCGCTTTTTTTGATGACCCGACATTTGCAGGCAATTTCAGGTTCTGCACTTTTAACTCAACTCGCTCAACAAAGCGCGAATTACCCACCACGTCCAATCCTTCACCCGGAACCAGGTAAATCTGGTTTAGTGCATCAGTAACATCACGTTCATTAATGAGCCTGAAGACTTCTTTGGCGCGGCGGTTACTCATGGGCAGTGTTTTCTCGACGACATCATCCGTTCGATAGATGTATGCAATTTTTCGATCGAAATAGACATGAGCATCAAACTTTCGAGAAAATTCCTTGAATACATTCTCGGCAGAATCTTCAAATACCCCATCAACCACACCTTCAATTTCACCGTCAATCCTGACCGGCACACCTATCTGACCAAACAGAGATTTCACAAAGGCATTCGGGCTTTGACCGTTAGGCTCCAAGTAAACAGGCTGATCAAAGCCTGGAATATCGGCAAAGCTGGTTTGTGACACCAGTAATAAAACGAATGCCACTGCATGTAAAAATATTTTCTTAGTCATAGTGCCTCTCTAAGCGCTAACGCTGCGCACTGCAGGTGCTTGTTTCAAATCTATTCGTTCCAACACCTCTAACGACAGTGTTGGGATAAGTTCCGCGTAAGACAACACCGGCACCCGCACTTGACTATCGCCAAACGCATCACTACAAGCGCGTCTAATAGCAGGTGACGCCACCACTGCTGCTGGATTGTGCTGCTCTATGGCCCGCATAAATTCCTTATTGACTCGATCAGCTACTGCAGGGTCTAAAGAAAGCTGTTGAATACCAGGTCGATTACGCAGTGAAGAGCGTAAATGTTCTTCCAGTTTTGGCGTAAAAACCAATGCCGGTAATACGCCATCCGGTGCGTAACGATGCGAGATTTCACGGGCTAAGGAAATGCGGGCAATTTCGGTTAAGTTGTTGGTGTCTTTTTCCCGATCGGCGCTGTTGATTAATGCTTCGAGAATACAGCGAAGGTTTCTAATAGAAATATCTTCTTGCACCAAATTTCGCAGAATGGTTGCAAGCCTGGGCGCTTGCAAAGCATGCATGGCCTCTTTAACAATGTCTGGATAATTTACAGCGGTTGCGGCCATGAGTTCCAACACTTCCTGTATGCCAACAAACAGATATCCATGTTTTCTCAAGGCGTCGCTCAGATTATTTCTTAGCACACCCACTGAATCTGTTTTGCTGATCTCTCCTGACGCTATGGGCACTTCATACCCATACAGTATCCATTGTTTATTTGCATCCGCGTTCCAATTAAAACTCAATTTGGGTAATTGCACACCTATATGCGATTGGTACTGTTTAAACTCTTCAGCCGCCATTTGTTTGATAATCAAATCTTGTCCGGCAACACCCATAGCGGCAGGTAGATCTAATGAGAGCGCAACTGTGTGAACAACAGCATCCAATTCATCACTTTCTTCAACCTGACTAAGTTCATCTCGTTTGCGCCGCATAATGTGTTCAAAGCCAGGCTGAGTAGCCTTATCAAACCGTCGCTTTAGTGTCGGGATTAACAATGCACCCGAAAGGCACAACACTAAACCCATAATCAAAAAAGTAACGATTGGAAAACCAGGTACCAGCGCAAACATAAAACAAATGACCCCAGCGACAATTAGTACTCGCGGAATTGCTGTGAATTGTTTATGCATAGAAACACCCAGATTGTCGCGAGAATCTTCTGGCGATACACGCGTCACAATGAGTCCTGCCGATATTGCACCGAACAAGGCGGGTATCTGTGCAACCATGCCATCACCAATAGTTAGAATGGAATACTGCGACATTGCATCGCCGGCGCTCATACCAAGCTGCGATATACCAATGGTCAGGCCACCGAGTAAATTAACCAGAATAATCACAATCCCGGCAATTGCGTCACCTTTGACAAATTTCATTGCACCATCCATGCTGCCGTGCAATTGACTCTCGAGCGCAACTTCTTCCCGTTTACGTTTGGCTTCAACCTTGTCGATAAGTCCCGAGCGAAGATCAGAATCAATGGACATTTGTTTACCCGGCATTGCATCCAGCGTGAACCGAGCGCCGACTTCAGCTACGCGTTCAGCCCCTTTTGCAATGACTAAAAACTGCACAATGGTGATAATCAAAAACACCACCATGCCAACGACAATGTTGCCGCCAGCAACCAATTGACCAAACGTGTTAACTATGCTGCCAGCATCGCCGTTGAGTAATATCATTCTTGTGGTCGCTATCGAGAGTGCCAATCTAAATAACGTCGAGATGAGCAATACGCTGGGAAATACCGAGAACTGTAGAGGCGTATTGACGTAAATTGCCATTAGAACCAGGATGACGCCCAGCGCTATATTCATAGCAAGCAACGAGTCAAGCAGAAACAATGGCAAAGGCAGAATCATTAGCGCCACAATCGCCGCCAGCAAACCGGCCAGAAGCAAATCACTGGCACTACCAGAACCTTTGCGGCTAGCTCCAGCAACTGCTTGTGAATTGGACATTGAACTCATTGCTTGCGTATCCCGTGGGCCTAAATTTCCGACACCTGAATGCCTTTGTTCTAAGAGATAACGCGACTGGCCTCAAATAGTTTGATTCGATAAGCAAATAGTTAAGGACTGTCGCTTCTACGGAAATAACGCCAACGGAATTAATTAGTTTGCTGCGCACAAACTTTTCCTGCAGATACCCGTTACTTCAGCCATCACGATTGAATTGAAGGGTTCTCAGCACCGATGGCTGATCAGAATTCAGGCACAAAAACAGAACAGGCAACGCCTAAAAGAAGGCGAGACGCCAGAAAAAAAGGTGATATTGCCAAAAGCCGCGATGTCACAAATACCCTACTACTGTTGTTCGGCATTGTATTGTTCTGGCAATTAGGTCCGATGATCGGTGTTCGTCTGCAAAACTTTACGAATCTGGCACTGGAGATGTCACTACTCACCGACCAACAAAACTTAAACGCAATTGGCATTGAGGCAACAAAATTGTTGTTGTCGATTTGCGCCATGATTGTGATACCAATGGCCGTATTCGGCATGTTGTCTGAGTTTTTACAAACAGGCGCCTTATTCGCTCTGGATAAAGTCAAGCCAAAACTGTCGAATCTTAGCCCGGTTGCAGGCGTCAAACGCATGTTCTCCATGGACAGCTTTGTCGAACTACTCAAATCTATTGCAAAAATCATCGTCGTAATAGTCATCACGCTATTTACCGCGAATAGCGTATTGCCCGATGCCATGAAACTGCAACAAAGTGTGCCTATTTCCTTCGCTTATCTGTTGGGTTCACAAACGGTGATGCTGGTGGGATGGGCAATGGGAATATTTGCAGCCATTGCACTGCTGGACCTTAGCTATCAGAAGTATTCACATTCAAAGAAAATGATGATGAGCCTACAAGACATCAAACAGGAATATAAAAGCAGCGAAGGCGACCCGCAAATTAAAAATCAGCGCCAACAGTTGGCGCGTGAATGGGCGCAGGAAGGTGCAACCCAAAAAGCGCAGGAGGCAACGGTACTCGTGGTAAACCCAACGCATGTAGCTATCGCTTTAAAATACGACAAGCAGCGATCACCCGTTCCAACCGTTACCGCTCGCGGTTTGGACAACACGGCATTAGCCATGCGCACGGCTGCACAGGAAGCCGGCGTACCTGTACTACGCAACATTAAATTGGCTCGAACACTTTTGGCAACAACCAAAAACGGCGATGTTGTCCCAAGAGCGCTATTCAATATAGTCGCCGAGGTCATTCTTTGGGCCAACGCAGTAGACAAAAAATTAAACGCTGAAACAGACGCACAAACGACAAAAGCCGCCCCCGTAGCGCCGGGTGAAGACTTGTCACTGTACCCTGTGAATGCAGAAAACCCAATAGAAGGAACTGAACAATGATTGCTTTATTCGCCAATGTATTAGCACTGGTAGCTGTGCTTGTCCTTGCCTACTTTGTCATTAAAGGTGGTGCAAAGCTCAACGGTTTCAAGCATCGAACCGGTGCTATTAAACTAATCGAAAGCACGGCAGTGGGTGGACGCGAGCGCGTAGTGTTAGTGAGCTATAACAATCAAAGATACTTACTCGGTGTAACCAATCAGAATGTCAGTATTATCGATCAGCATGAAGAACCCCAGACTGCCGAGATCGGTACAGAACAACTCAGTGCGAGAAATTAATGATAAAGTTTCGCAATGAGCCATGCAGACAGACCCAATCCTGAATCCGTATTGCTGAACAACGGTGAACTTGCCGCAACACCTGAGCAATTGTTAAAAGCCATCGATGAATTCGGGATTGAACATCACACCACAACGCACGAACCACTCTATACAGTAGAACAAGCGAAAAAAGTGCCATTCACACTACCCGGTGCGCACACTAAAAACTTGTTTTTGCGTAATAAAAAAGGCCGTATGCTGTTGCTGGTTGTAGAACAGGATCACACGGTCGATTTACGCGGCCTGCGTGACAAGTTGCAAATGACTGGTGGACAATTTGCGTTTGCCAGCACAGAAAGATTGGGGAAGTTTCTTGGCGTGGTGCCCGGCTCAGTCTCCCCACTTGCGTTGTTTAATGACAAAGAACTTAAAGTACAGGTGTTTATGCAAAACACGCTACTGAAACACGAGCATATTTATATGCATCCGTGCAGAAATACACACAGTACCCGCCTGAGAACCGACGACCTTTTGCGTTTGCTGGATTCGTGGCAGCATCCGGTAACACAACTTTCGTTTGAATAAGGTGGAAGCATTATTAGCGTAATTAATCCAATCGATGGATTAAACATTTTTCTAGCCAAGGAAATCAAAACGAATCATCTCCCGATAGTGCATAAACTTTTTTATTAGTGAAGGTAATTCGACCCTATTCAGGTAGGAATAATCTAGCAAGACTGCCAGAGTTAAGTGCACAGCAGTTTGACTAACAGGCTGAGAAACCCGAATCAGAGAAGAAAAATTTCTGAGGAATTGAAATGGAGATTTATTTGTCACCCGCTTTAGAATCGCGGGTGACAAATTAGTCTAATAAACTACCCTGTGGCCCCTTCGAAACAGGGCCACAATACACGTAAATATCAGTTACTAATTACGAGTGACTGTTACTTCCAGAAGCTCAGCACCAGCTTCAAAATCAAAGTCAGGGTTTTCAGATCCTGATTGACCTGGGTGTGCTGTAACTGAACCGTTTTCATCGTCACCACGGTTACCCTCTCCACCACAAGGTGGAACCCAATATTCCAGTGTTAATACATTGGTTTCTGAACCGGCATCGTAGATGGGGGCTGCAAATGTTTCAGCGCCTTCAGCTGGCAGAGGGCGCGAATCGATACCGCTAAAGCCATCGTTACTGCAAACGATCATCGATACAATACTGAGTACCTGATCTGAATTGGCCAGATCAAGGTTGACACTTGCACTTGCACCTGGAAGCAATGGTCCTGGGTTATCCGCGTCAGTAAACGCAACCCCAGCGGCAGTGACTGTACCATTTTCTGCTTCCGCAGTAGCCTTCGCAACCATCGGGCCGTTGTCACCGTTTTCAGCGATTTCAATTATTTCCAAGGACGCTGGCTGGCCAACTTCGAACAAGCGAATACCTTTATCCGCACCCGGTGCGTTATGCAGCGCAACCACAGGGGGCGTCATGGGCATAGTGGCCGATGTATTGGTAAAGCTAACGGTCACACTGCCAGCTGCTGGTCCATCGCCGCCGTCTGCACCACCATCTGCACCACCATCTGCACCGGCATCAGCTCCGCCGTCTGCACCGGCATCAGCTCCACCGTCTGCACCAGCATCAGCTCCGCCGTCTGCACCAGCATCAGCTCCACCGTCTGCACCGGCATCAGCTCCGCCGTCTGCACCAGCATCAGCTCCACCGTCTGCACCGGCATCAGCTC
>CALIMV010000049.1 GCA_938045275.1 uncultured Granulosicoccaceae bacterium | reverse complement strand
GATGGATGGGCATTGTATGATAGTTCGGGCGACACCCCTATTTTATTGGATTGGGCTGAATCAGAATGAACAAGAAATCAATATCCACTGCAAAAGATGAAGCGCTCCGAGGTTCGCAAGCCGCAATGGAACGCGCAGCTGCCAAGGCTAGAGAAATTGCGGACTCAACTGGAACACCTTTAGTGGTAAATCGCGGTGGCAAGACAGTATTGGTTAAGCCATCAGATTTAGATTCTGAATCAAATCACAACACGAATGATGGAAACCAATCTACTTAAGTCTCTCACTATATAGATCTTGAGACACCTAACGCTCAACAGCAGAGACAAAAATAAGCACAGTGTTTTGATTGTCCTTCTGCCTGTTATTGTTATAAGAATTCACGCGGTCAGTATAAATCTGTTCTTTCTGACTATCGACTACGGCTCCCCAAAAGCATCGCTTCACTGGCTTTACGCTGAGCCACAGCAAGCGCCAGCGCCGAAATCAGAATAATGCCTGACAAGGCATCTTTGGTATTGAAATTAATACCCATCAAGTTTAAGCCGTTTGCCACCATGGTAAGAAACAACACGGCGACAACGGTGCCGAGCACGTTTGGTCTACCACGTGGATGCAGTGCCGCACCAATAAAGGTTGCAGCAATCGCATCTAACAAATACGAAAAACCGGACAACGGTGTGAACATGCGTATATTGGCCGCGGCTATTAAGCCTGTCACTGCACAGGTAGCAGAAGCAAAGATAAAGGCGATTATCAGGTTACGGTTGGTTTTTATTCCGGCAACTACCGCTGCACTACGCTGCATTCCCATTGCGTGCACCTGGCGTCCCCACACAGACCACTCAAGCACAATCAGGTAAACCAGTATCAGCAATAGCGCAACCAGCACTTCGTTCGGTATGCCGAACGTATCGCCCTGTGCGATTTGACGAAATTCATCCGGCATACGACGATGCGAAATAGGACCTCCGCCGTTAGTGAAAATACGCTGAACAGAGGATCCAATAAAAAAAGTACTCAAGGTGGCCAGGAAAGGACTGATTCGCAATCCAACGACCAATATGGCGTTAAAAATCCCGACCACTGATCCGGCGATGATGCCAGCGCAAACCGCCCCCGGCCAAGCCATATCGTAAGACTTCATCGCCACCACCGCAGCGGCTGCACCGAAATCAAGCGCGATACCTATTGATAAATCAATACCACCGGTAGCAATGATCAGGGTCATTGCCAGTGCCAGAATCATTAATATTGCTGAAGCCTCGACAATGTTAGTGAGGTTTTCAGCCTGTAGGAATAATGGATTCCACACGGCGAAAAAAACAAACAGTGCGAAAATTACTAACACAAAGCCAAAACGGATCAACACATTGGCGATAAAAGAGCGTTTGTGTAGGACTTGCGCATTCATATCAATCCAGCCGTTGTGAAAGGGCCGCAGTCGCAACAACAACCACAATCAATGACCCCTTGATCAGCCCGGTCCAGAAAACATTAACACCCATAGATTTGAAACCAACGGATATCGCCACCACCAGAACAGCACCCAACGCAGCGCCCCACATGGTAACAACCCGGCGCGGTGAAAATGCGGCACCAAGAAATGTAGCCAGCACCATTTCGACCATCAAGTTGTCTTCCACGCCAGGTGAGCTGCCAGCACCGCGTGCCAATACAAAGTAGCTGCAAACAAAGCCCATCACTGCGGCTACAATAAAAGACTGTCCGAAAAGGCGATTAACGTTTAAACCAGAAATGCTGGCGGCATCTCTACTGCCACCAACCGCCTGAAGATTGAGCCCCCACTTGGTGCGATGAAGAAAATGAAATGCTATCAGTGTAATGAGCGCAACCAGTATAAGCCCCAACGGAATACCGAAAATAAACGGTTCGCGTATCGCATTAATGGCGTCATGGTCAACATTAATTCGTTTTCGTTGCGTGACTACATTATTGACTCCTACTACCGCTACGAACATAGCAAGCGTTGTCAGAAGAGGCGTCATGCTCAATCGGGTTACCAATAGAGCGTTCAGACCACCTACGAGCAAAGCGGCGAGTAGTGCTACGATACTCGCTACAAACAAACCGGTGCTTTCGGCACTAAGCAGGCTGGCCATGATGCCAGCGCACAGCACAGTGGTTGCAGGAATGGATAGATCGATCCCGCCGGATACCACATCATCACCTCCAGCCATGACTACAGCTGATAATCCTATGCAAATTAACATCACCGGCAGACTCTGCACCAGAACCAATTTAAGGTTAGTAACAGTGAGAAAGTTTGGCGCATTCAGCCCAAAGTAGATTAAGAGCCCGACAAACAGAATTAGCGGAATCGCGCCTATAGCAGCACTTAAACTTGTGCTACTACGCCGGGAAAGCGTTTCAAGTGACATTGGCAGATTCTTGCGTAGCGCCGGTAGTCAATGCGACGAGTCGATCAACAGTCAGTTTTTCTGTGATGCGCACGCCAGACAGCACGCCTCGCGTCATGGTTGCAACGCGGTCACAGAGTCCGATAAGTTCGGCAGGATCGGATGAAGACACAATTATGCTGGCTCCATTGGCCGCTAAGTCTGCAATGAGTTGATAAATTTCAACTCTAGCGCCTACATCAACACCAACTGTTGGTTCATCAAGTATAAAAATGTTGGCATCGTTCGCAAGCCAACGGGCGAGCACGACTTTTTGCTGATTGCCACCACTGAGAAATCGGGTAACTGTTTTGGGATTGGAAGGCCGTATGTCAATTTTTGCAGTCTGTTGTTCTGCAACTTGACGTTCACGCTTACGATTTAAAAAGCCATAGCTGGAGATCTGTTTTAATACCGACAACGAAATATTCTCTAGAATGTTCATCGGTAGAACCAACCCATCCTGACGACGATCTCGTGGAACTAAGACAATGCCATTTGCCACAGCAATTGCCGGTGAGGATATCTTGATCGGTTTGCTGTCTTTTTCAATTGTGCCGTAACGAATTTTGTTTACACCATACAGTGCATCGACAAGCTCCTCTCGACCTGAGCCAATCAGTCCAGCGATACCGAAAATTTCTCCTCGCCCTACTTCAAATGACACGTTCTGAAAAGACTTGCCGTCACCGAGCGACTTAACGCTCAAACCTGTGCCGTGAGGATTTCTGTCACTGTCAGGATAGAGACTGGCAATTTCTCTACCGATCATTGCCGTTACCAATTCACTTCCTGTGGCTTTCGTTACAGTATCAAACACCGCTACACTTTGCCCTTGTCTGAACACGGTAACCCGCTCGCAAATATCGGTGATTTCATCGAGATAATGCGAGATATACACAATGGTGATGCCGCTATTTTTAAGCCGTTCTATCGCACTCATGAGTGCAACAACTTCACCACTGGCCAATGGCGCTGTTGGCTCATCAAACACAACAACGCGTGCTTCATCGTCAATCAGCGCACGAGCAATTTGAATCAACTTTCGCTCGGCGGTGGTTAGATCTCGAACCAGTTTTCGACCAGAGATGGATCGGCCAAGTTTGTCTTTAAGGACAGCTTCTGCCCGGCGCCGCATCTGCCCTTTTGAAAGACCTGCTGGTGAACTGATTTCCTGCCCCATGAACACCGATTCGGTCACCGAAAAGTGAGGTACGAGATGAAGTTCCTGATGAATAAAACGAATACCCGCACGATGTACTGTCGCAGGAGTGATGGGTTTTAGGGGTTCTCCAAACACTTCAATAGACCCCGAGTCTGCCTGGTAGACCCCGGCCAGCACTTTGATGATGGTGGATTTGCCTGCGCCATTTTCGCCGACCAGGCCGTGTATTTCTCCGGACTTAATTTCCAGGCTGGCGCCATCCAGAGCTAATACGCCCGGAAACGCCTTAACTATATTGTTTAAGAGTAGTGCCGGTTTATCCACGAGTAAGAATCACATGACAATCCGATACGGGATTAGGATTAGAAACTGGATACTAAAACGAATGGCGGCCTCAAATCATATTGAGGCCGCAGGCGTGGCGTTGCAATGGCTTATTCCAACTCGCCGTAGCCAAGTTGCTTGTATGCTTCCTTGGCTCCCTCTGCACCGTTAACCGGTACAACATCAACATAGGTCTGTGGCAATAGACTATCACCATGGAAGTGGCGTGCTACATTCATGGCTGCTGTCGTACCAATCAGGTTTGGCTGTTGCGCAACGTTAGCCACAAACGGACTGTTTTCTTCGGCCATGATTTCAAGTGTATCGGGACCTCCGTCGAGGGCAGTCACGATGATTTCATCTCTGCCTGCTTCCTCAAGTGCTTGAACCACTCCAATGGCTGGCTGATCCCAACATCCGACATGAATCGCATCGATAGTGCCTTTGGGGTTCGCTGCTAACAGATCAAGGGTTTGCTTACGCGCATCTTCTGGCGCATTGGCAAATTCTTCCGCAAGCTCAGGCTGGATAATTTCGATATTAGGGTAATCTTGCAGTACATACTTCCAGAGTCCAGTACGGATACCACAAATACGAAGCGCGTTTTCAAACGCATTGAATACAGCCACTTTTCCTTCACCACCGATAGCATCTGCCATATACCGACCGATAGTCGTGCCCATGTAGTAGTTGTCAGAGGTTGTGTTGTTGATAGCATGCGGTGATGGATGATCGACGGTGAAAACAGGAATACCCGCAGCCTTGAGAGCTTCGAATTTAGGCTCCACCGAATCATCGCCTAAGATTGAGATGACTGCATCCACTTTGCTGTTGAGCAGAATGTCATGGTTGTCTGCATGGACCTGATTATCTCTGCCACCATCTACGGCTACGACCTCACCGCCAAGTTTTTCCACCGTGCTGGTGGCGCCGTTAAATGCCTCACGGTCCCAGAAGTGTTGTGTGCCGACGACGGCCACGCCAATCTTTTTTCCTTCTAGCGACAAGTGCCCGTCAGCAAGTACTGTGTTTGATGTGGTGAGTGAAGCCGCACTGAGTACCGATACAGCGATGAATCCGAAAAGGTTTTTCATGGTTCCCCCGATTGAATAAGAATGGCGAGCAGCCGCCAAGTGGTCAATAACCGCATTTTCCACATTTTTTTATTTTCAGACAGTGTGTCACATGCTAGACATCGATGTAAACTCGAAATTGTCTGTTAGTCTCGAGTCTGAAAACTCAGCTGAACGCCTAGCAACTGAAACCGGTACTCGACCCACATTCTGAACGACAGGGAACAAAATGCCTACATTTGATGCGTGCTTTGCTGGACTAACAATACTGGACATCGCCGGGCGTCCTGTTGAATCCATTCCAGATGGTGGCGGGGTTGCCTTTATCGACGAGATCAGGATGAACCCGGCAGGCACTGCTGCAGGCGCAGTTATGAATGCAGCTAAGCTTGGGCTCAACTGCACAACATCCGCGTGCGTTGGTGACGACGAGAAAGGGCAATTTATCATCGACAGTTACAATCGATTAAATATTGATTGCAGCCTGATTCAAACGACCAGTGATGCGCTGACCTCATCAACCATACTACCCATAAGACCTAACGGCGAACGACCCGCGTTGCATTGTCGTGGCGCTTCGGATAACTGGTATGTTGAAGAATCGGATTTTGATGCGGTCTGTGACGCAACGTTTCTCCATCATGGCGGTACTGGTCTGCTAAACGCTATGGACGCAGGGCAAAGCGCAAAATTACTTCAGTATGCAAAACTGAAAAATCTGACCACTACATTTGACTTAATTGCCCCGGACGACAATACGATCGCACTTCTTAAAAACGCGTTGCCACATGTAGACTTTTTTATGCCGTCTATTGAAGAAGCGGTGTTTCTGTCTGGTAAAACAGAACTCACGGAGGTAGCTCGTTTCTTTAAAAATATGGGCGCAACCAATTGCATATTTAAATGCGGTGCGGAAGGTTCGTATATCAGCACGCCTGAGCGTGCGTTTTCACTTCCAGCTCATCAAATTTCAGTGTCAGACACGACGGGCTGTGGGGACAGTTATTGTGGTGGATTCATCGCCGGTTTATCGATGGGACAAAGTGTTGAAGACGCATGTAAGTTAGGTACGGCTACTGCTGCGCTCGTTGCAACCGGCCTTGGCTCGGACGCAGGCGTTGTCAATCTTGCGCAAACGACAGAATTTATGAATTCAACCCCGACGTTACAGAATTGATATTGATCCTATCTGAAGGTGCTTCATCTGGCCCCTTATCAATTCTATGCAAATCTCGACAGATTTATTTCGCAAACAACAATCGACGAACCATTCAAAACTGAAGCTATCATTTAGCAGAACATTCAACATAACAGCTACACTGCCTTGTCCATTGGTCAATAACTACTTGAGGCAGTTCTGGCCAGTTCATAAGTTTTGAGATACCCACGTGCTCTGCCCCAAGCTCTGTCCAGCTGAACATCCAGTTTTTTCTTTTATGGGAACGTTGTCATAAAAGAAAAGCGTCGTCATTTAGCAACAGCCAACATGGTGCAAAAGCCAGCGCTAGTCTTTACAGCTTGATAGAGACAGCACGCGCAAATGTACATGAGCCGTATCAATATCTATGTTGGTTGTTAGAGCGGTTACCTATTACCGAAGTACAAGACTATGACAAGCTTATGCCTTGGAACATGCCATTAGTGCCAGAAGGGGCGATTGCCTGACGCCTACAGACTAGCGCTGGCTTCTGCACCACGTTGGCTGTTGCTAAGTAACCACGCTTTTCTTTTATGACAACGTTCCCATAAAAG
>CALIMV010000048.1 GCA_938045275.1 uncultured Granulosicoccaceae bacterium | reverse complement strand
CACCCGCAGGCTATTCACAGCGACCATCATTTCGAACGAGCGCGAATAGAGAAAATCACCAACCAATACGGCCGCTTCATTGCCCCAGACTGCATTTGCAGTTTCACGTCCTCGGCGCAAATCAGATGCGTCGACCACATCATCGTGCAACAGTGTGGCGGTGTGAATGAACTCAATGATGGCAGCAACGGTAATGTGCTGACTGCCGGTGTAACCGCAGGCATTGGCAGCAAGCAGCACGAGTTGCGGCCGCAGCCGTTTGCCACCGCTACCGATAATGTATGCAGAGAGTTGATTGATCAGCACCACATCGGAGCTCAATTGTTCTCTGATGCAGTCATCGACACGCTGCATATCCTTGGCAACCAGGTTGTTGCATTCGTCTATAGACAAGGGCATGGCGAGCGAAAAGGGCATGGCAGGGAAAATTTTTCGATTGGCGACATTGGAGCGTAACTATACTGAGAACTATCTACTTTGTGACAAACTGCATCAGCGCTGGTTCGAGGTCAACTGCGATAAGGTGCTAATTTGACCCTTTTTGCTCGTTCTTAGTACTATTTTGCAGATTTGCGCCATTACACCCTAAATGCTGTTCTCACATTGACCATCAACCCACCACAAGATATACTAGTTGGCTGTCTGTGGCCTCAGCAGATCACAGATTCCTAGATACCAAAAACCTGCATGGCGCTCCGGGTGATATTTTCCGGTGTTGAATACTTGAGATGATTCCTACAGAGAATCATTTCTGATGTGAACAACACCTGCGTAATGAATCCTGGTGTGAATGTGCGGCGCAATATTAGTGTGGAGTAGTATCAAATGTACGCGGTAGTTAAAACCGGTGGTAAGCAGTATCGAGTCAGTGCCGGTGACAAATTAAAGGTTGAATCGCTGGACGCGGATGAAGGCCAGGATATTCAAATCGACGATGTACTGATGATTGGCAATGGTGACGATGTCACTATTGGTTCACCCTTGGTGAGCAACGCATCAGTAACGGCACGTGTTTTAGAGCACGGTAGAGCCAAAAAAGTGAATATCGTAAAATTCAGACGTCGTAAGCATCATCGTAAGCAGATGGGCCATCGGCAAAATTACACCTATTTAGAAATCACCAACATTAGCGCGGGCTAACCGAAGTTAAGGAACCAGAACCATGGCACATAAAAAAGCAGGCGGTAGTACCCGCAACGGTCGCGATTCAGAGTCAAAACGACTCGGCGTGAAGAAATTTGGTGGCGAAGTGGTTGTACCGGGCAACATTATCGTTCGCCAGCGTGGTACCCGATTTCACCCGGGCGTAAACGTTGGTATGGGCAAAGACCACACGCTATTTGCCAAGATCAATGGCGTTGTACAGTTTCAGGAAAAAGGCGAGAAGAAACGAAAATTCGTCAATATTGTTGCTGAATAAACCGCCCCGAAACAACTACAAACCTGTCGATTGAAATCTCGACACGCCTAGTTTGTAGCGTTGAGTTTAAGTATTTCGAGAAGCCCGCTTTGTGCGGGTTTTTCTTTGCTCAACGCTCAATTAGTCAGCATTCCGCTCGTGCAGGTCCGGCCCAACCAGCTTCCACCATTTTTTCGATTCTTTCGCTGTTGGCTTTGGCTCTGTTGAATCACCCGACTTCTGCGGTTTTTCGGCCGGCTCAACACGATCAACCGTGTTGTCATCAACCGCGTTGTCACGCGCTCGTCTGCGTCGATGCCCAACGAGCAATCCATTTTTATTAACGCTGAGCGCTGTTGCCTTTTGCCCTGTTAATGCCATCAACTCGCGCATAATCAGTAATTGGTGATCAGTCCAGGCTTTACGCGGAATGCTCAAGGCAACTACAATCAGTGCTTCAGCTGCCTTTCGTACATCCATGCCCTTTGGCAAAGACAAACGCCAGGCAAGCAGCAACGCGTCTGCTCGTGTACCCGGTGAATCTGACGTGTCGCACAAAGCGTCTATCAAAACGCCATCCACATCACAAAGTGGAAACAGTGCGAGCTTGTTTGAGTGTATTGAACTGTCCATGCGAGCAAGTGTGACAGCTTGAATTGCGCTAAACTCTGCCACGCCTCGCACTTCTTTGACCCGCAACTACGCGTATTAGGCACCTAAAGTGAAATTTGTCGACGAAGCCAGAATAAACGTGATTGCCGGAGACGGTGGTAACGGCACCATGAGTTTTCGACGTGAGAAATACATACCTCGCGGCGGACCCGATGGTGGCGACGGTGGTGATGGCGGCAGTGTATTTCTGCGTGCCACAGACGATCTGAACACGTTAATGGACTTTCGTCACAAACGCACCTACCTGGCTAAACGAGGTGGAAACGGACGTGGTCGAAATTGCACTGGCGCCAAAGGCGACGACTGCATCATCGATGTGCCCGAGGGCACTGTTGCTACAGACTTGTTAACCGGACAGGTAATAGCTGACCTTAAAACAGACGGTGAGATTGTCTGTGTGGCCAAAGGTGGCTTTCATGGTTTGGGCAACGCGCGATTCAAAAGCTCCACCAACCGGGCACCGCGACGCACTTCTGAGGGCACACCGGGTGAGCGGCTGGAATTGCAATTGGAATTGCGCGTACTTGCCGATGTAGGCTTGCTGGGGTTGCCGAATGCGGGCAAGTCCACCTTAATCAGAAGCGTATCTTCAGCCACACCCAAAGTGGCTGACTATCCATTTACAACACTTATTCCAAATCTGGGTGTCGCCAGCATAGAACCACACAGAAGCTTTGTTATCGCTGATATTCCAGGCCTTATCGAAGGCGCTGCAGACGGCCATGGCCTGGGCGTACGTTTTCTAAAACACTTGAGTCGTAACCGGCTGCTATTGCATGTTATTGATATTCAACCAGTGGATAACAGTTGCCCGGTTGAAACTGCCAAGGGTTTGGTTAAGGAACTCAAACTTCACAATGAAACCCTTTACGCAAAACCACGCTGGGTGGTAC
>CALIMV010000047.1 GCA_938045275.1 uncultured Granulosicoccaceae bacterium | reverse complement strand
AGCTTTGAAAAAGCACGAGCGCCTACGCCAGTCAGATCATTCACCGATTTCCTGCAGCTATTAGAAACCCACTGCCCGGACAATACAGAGCCTATTGGTATTTCAGTAGCGGGGGTAATTCAGCCCGAAAACGGCCTGATCAACAGCGTTAATATTCCGTGCCTCTCAGGTAAAAAACTCGGCACTGAGCTCAGTGACTTTCTCAATCGAGATGTGTACGTGGTCAATGATGCAAACGCTTTCGCTCTTGCTGAAGCTACTTTTGGCAAAGCGCGCAACCACAATATAGTGCTGGCAATTATTCTGGGTACAGGCGTTGGTGGTGGCATTGTTGCCAGCGGCAGAATTCTCGACGGACTAAGTGGAACCACGGGGGAATGGGGTCATGGTCCTGCCAGTACTGCTCGCACGGGTGCAAGTTTGCCCAGAATTCGTTGTCAGTGCGGACAAATGCAATGCATCGATGCACTGGGTAGTGCACGGGGTCTGGAGCGTTTGCACACCCATATCTGTTCCAAACACTCAGACTGCGAAGACGTAATTGATGCATGGAAAAATGGTGATGAATCAGCATCGGAGGCAATCGATGTATGGCTGGATATTGTCGGCGGTGCGCTGGCCAGCATTGTAAATTTTCTGGGGCCATCGATAGTGATTGTTGGCGGTGGCCTGGCCAATGCAGATGCACTAATCAGCGCACTCGATCAGGAAGTGCGTTCGCGTTGCCTGGTGAACCCAGGATACCCATTACTACACACAGCAGAATGTGGCCCTGAACAAGGGCTATTGGGAGCAGCAATACATTGTCATGCTCAATCGACGCAATGACAACGCTCGAAGTCTGTATAGATGATACTGTTGGTTTAAATGCCTGTCTAAGCACTAAGGTAACGCGAGTAGAACTATGCTCTGCCTTGTCAGTCGGTGGTCTGACACCCAGTGTCGGGTTTATTCAATTGGCCAAAACATGTCCCTTTAGCGTGCATGTACTCATCCGACCTCGCGCAGGTCATTTTTACTACAACGAAAACGAAGTCGATTTAATGTGCAACGATGTTGCGTATGCCGTTGACGTCGGCGTTGACGGCGTGGTTATAGGTGCGGCTAACCGGGATGACACATTGAATGTGAATGCGCTGCGTAAACTAAGCAACGCCGCTGGCGATGCAAAAATTACTCTGCATCGGGTAATTGATACGTTGGTAAACCCCTTGGACGCAATGGAACAGGCAATTGATCTCGGTTTTAGTACTATCTTAAGCTCAGGTGGTGAACCACGTGCTCAGGACGGAATAAAAATGCTGGCTGAGCTGAATGTTAAAGCAAATGATCGTATACAAATTATGGCGGGCGCTGGACTCAATCCATCTGCACTTGTGCCAATTAATCAGCAAACCGGTATAACCGCTTTTCATTCGTCCTGCAGCCAGCCTCAGGTAACTGACATTACGTCTGCAAAGTTTGGCTTTATTCCCAGTAACGCTCGATTTACAGATGCTGAACTCATTAAGCGATATCAAATAGCGCTGCAAACTATAAATAACTAATGGATGCTGTTACTCAGAATAAGCAAATCGACCAAAACCCGACGGCACCACCTATCTGGTTTTTGGCTTTGTGTACAGCAAGTGCCGTAATCGGACTAACCTTAGTCACTCCCGCACTACCAATAATAAAAACTGAGCTGAATGCATCCGACGAAGCTGTTCAGCAATTACTAACTGCCTATTTGATTGCTTTGGCTGTGGGGCAACTTTTCTGTGGACCTGTATCCGACAAAACCGGTCGACGTCCAGTCATGCTAGCCGGTGCCTTACTGTTCAGTTGCGCCGGAATTGCCACCTTATTTACCCAAAGCATTGGTATTCTGGTTTTACTGCGGTTTATACAAGGTCTCGGTGCAGCTGCATGTATGTCTATGGGCCGCGCTATTGTCAATGACTTGTACACGCGAGACGATGCCGCTCGTCAAATGTCCACAATATCAACCGTTCTTGCCATAGCCCCTGCCTTGTCGCTGGCGTTCGGCGGCGTATTAGCGCAAAGCGCAGGTTGGAAAGGTGCGATGATAATATTATCTATCTGTGGCGTACTGGTGTTTGTATCGGGATTTTTTTTGGCGAACGAGTCCAAAACTAAGCGCGTTGGTAAGCTAAATCTACGTTCCGTATTTGAAGCGTATGCAGCTGTTTTAAAAATGAAAGTGTTTCTGTGCTGGACAATGGCAGGAGCAATGCAGATCGGTATATTCTTTTCATTGAACGCCTTTCTTGCCTATCAGTATCAGCGACACGGCTATAGCATGGCAGAGTTTGGACTTTGGTTTGCGCTTACTCCTGTTTTTTATATCATTGGTAACACACTTAACAGAATGTGGTTTGTTAACCACGGCATTGAACGCACCGCATTGATGGGGTGTTTGCTCAGTATGATTTCTGTAATGTTATTACTTGCTACGCAAGCAATGGGCTATACGCACGCTCTTTCACTTGCATTGCCTTGCGCATTGTTTGGATTCAGCAATGGGATTGTCGTCGCCAATTCCACAGCCGGCGCTATGTCTTCGGCCGGCGAGCATGCCGGTACCGGCACTGGACTGGTTGGAGCGTGGCAAATGGCCACCGGTGGAATTGCCGGGGCAATTATTGTTGCACTCGGTGGTGCGCAAGATTTTTCTATCGCGATGGGCGTATTGATTGTTATGTCAGTTATTGCGGTTATTTCTATGGTGTACGTGTATTCGCATAGATCGTCACCGTTAAATCTCAAACATAGCTAGCTTCCCTTACTTCAGCCTATCTCGACATTTCAGGCTAATTCGGACTAACTCTCGAACTGGTCGTCGGTAGGAGTAATGTGGATCATTGCCCGTATCCACTCTCATCGATTATTCGACCAGGTGCACCTGGTAAAGCCACAGATCAACTATTGATAGTTTCGATGTAATTGTGCAGTTGATCCATACCATCGCCCCAACCTATATTGTGATCAGGTCGCGTAGCTTCAAAACGCTTGGCAATTCAATTTGTTTAACTAAAATATCGGTGGCTCTTCAACGGGTGCACCAAAATCAGAACGTAGAAAATCAAAATCACACCCTTCTGGCGCCTGGTTTATGTGCTGAGAATACATATACCCATAGCCTCGCTCATAACGTGGTGGAAGTGGTTGGTTGGCTGTTTTACGGCTCGATAGAATCTCGTCAGTGACTTGCATTGTGATAGATCGGGCTTCTACATCAACTTCGATCATGTCTCCCGTTTCAACCAACCCTAACGGTCCGCCGATGTAGGATTCGGGAGCTACGTGCAACACACAAGCACCGTAACTGGTACCGCTCATGCGGGCATCGGAAATTCTAAGCATATCGCGCACGCCTTGTTTAACGAGTTTTTTCGGGATAGGCAACATACCCCATTCCGGCATACCCGGACCACCAAGCGGACCTGCATTGCGAAGAATCAAAACGGTGTCAGCAGTGGCATCAATGTTTTCATCGTCGATGGCAGCTTTCATGTCGGGGTAACTATCAAACACCAACGCAGGACCTGTATGCTTGAGAAAACGCGTATCCATTGCAGAAACTTTCATTACACAGCCATCTGGAGCAAGATTACCCTTAAGCACAACCAACGCACCTGAATCGTATATAGGATTTTCAGTGGAGCGAATAACATTATCATTGTAGACACGAGCCGTTGCTATATTTTCACCCAATGTTTTGCCATTAACGGTTTCACATTCCAAGTGCAAATCTGATTCGATCGTTTTTAGCATGGCGCGTAACCCACCAGCATAATAAAAATCCTCCATCAGGAACGTGTCACCATTCGGCCTGACGTTGGCGATAACCGGTATTTTGCGTCCTATTCGATCAAAGTCCTCAAGGCTGATATCAAAACCGGCACGTCGCCCCATTGCAACCACATGCACTATGGCGTTGGTTGAACAGCCCATGGCCATGGCAGCGGTGATGCCGTTTTCAAATGATTTTCGCGTCAGGAACGATGAAGGCTTTTGATCTTCCCAAGTCATTTCAACAGCTCGTCGACCCACGGCCTTCGCCATGCGTGTATGATTTGCATCCGGTGCTGGAATTGATGCGGCACCGGGAAGCGTATATCCAATGGACTCGGCGATTGAAGTCATGGTACTAGCGGTACCCATGGTCATACAATGACCGTTAGAGCGTGCAATACCCTGCTCCACTTCGCTCCAGTCTTCTTCGGTTATATTGCCAGCGCGCAACTCGTCCCAGTATTTCCAGCTGTCTGTACCGCTGCCGAGCGACACACCTTTCCAGTTACCACGTAGCATAGGACCTGCCGGAAAATAAATACTGGGCAAGTCCACACTGATAGCACCCATGATGAGTGCCGGAGTAGTCTTGTCACATCCACCCATTAATACAACGCCGTCAATTGGATAGCTGCGCACCACTTCTTCGCAGTCCATCGCCAGTAGGTTTCTGTGCAGCATGGCAGAAGGTTTGAGGAAAACTTCTGACAATGTCATGACTGGCAATTCAATGGGAAAGCCGCCAGCTTGTAACACGCCTTTTTTTATCCATTCAACACGGTCTTTGAAATGCGAATGACACTGGTTTATTTCAGACCATGTGTTAAGGATGCCGATGACCGGTTTGCCCATCCAGTCTTCTGGGTCATGACCAATTTGCATGGCGCGCGATCGATGCCCAAACGAGCGCAAGTCCGGCTTGCCAAACCACTGAAAACTGCGCAGCTCTTCGTAGGATTTTTTACGTTTAGTATGATTATCGTTGCTACTCATCAGGATTTTACTCTCGGGTATTAGCTTGCCGGTGCTTAATGGCTACAGCCAGAGCGGCATACCGTTTTAGCCGCCTTCGATGCGAGGCAGCAAATAAATTTCAGCGGATGAAGGCAATTTTTGCCCCCAGCTGTCGCGGTAGATGACGCCGTCGATCGAAACAGCAATACCAGCCTCTATAAAAGGCGCTGTGTCGGGGTATTGCTCTTCGAGCTTACGCAATAGTTCACGAATCGTGCTGGCCTCGATGTCGAGCGTTGCCGCCCCGCCGATCGCTGGACGAAGCCCACCCCACACTTTAATTTCAGCCACTAATCGTTTCCGTTTTGTAGTCAGTCCTGTGCGGAGTCAATGGCCTTGAGTATGCGGGGTGCAGACATGGGCACATGCGTCATTCGAACACCCGCGGCGTTTGATACTGCATTTGCAACTGCTGCGAGTGGCGGTACAATCGAGGTTTCGCCGACACCGCGGACACCATAAGGGTGATTCGGGTTAGGAATTTCCAAAATCTGTGTATCGATCATTGGCAAATCGGAACACACTGGAATGCGATAATCGAGAAAACCGGGGTTTTGCAAACGACCATCATCGCCGTATATATACTCTTCGTTCAATGCCCAGCCGATACCCTGTGCAGCGCCACCCTGGTACTGACCCTCTACATAAGTGGGATGCACCGCTTTGCCTGCATCCTGTATAACGGTGTAGCGCACCACCTTGGTTCGGCCCGTTTCCCGATCGACTTCCACATCACAAATATGTGTTGCGAATGAAACTCCGGCGCCGTCAGCCACCAATTCGTTATGTCCGGCAATCGGACCACCGGTGTTCGGCGCCTCTGCGGCTATTTCTGCAAGCGACAAAGGTGCAAGATTACCGTGCTTCTTGCCTGTTGCTTTTGCATGACCTTCTTCCCAGATAACCTTGTCAACCGGAATTTCCCACATCGTTGCAGCACGTTCTTTGAGAATGCTTATCGCATTGCGTGCAGCTATAATTGTTGCCATGGAACTCGAGAATGTCCCGCGACTCCCATCAGTCATATCGTTATAGCCGACACTGGTTGTATCACCAACCACGGCTTTGACATCCTCATAACTAATTCCCAGTTCCTCGGCTGCAATCAGTGATAATGATGCTCTAGCACCACCAACATCAATTGTGCCGACTGTCAGTGTCACAGTACCATCCGGTGCAATATTAAGATCGGTGCAAGTTTGCCCGCCGAAGTTAAACCAGAAACCACAAGCCATGCCTCGCCCTTGATTTTTACCCAACTTGGCAGACATATGCGGATGTTTTTGTGCAGCTTCCAATGTCGGTCCAATACCAATAGGACCGTACACCGGTCCATAAGAAGACTGCGAACCCTCCTTTGCGGCATTTTTGATGCGAACCTCGACCGGATCCATGCCGATTTCCGCTGCCAGTTCATCAATGACACTTTCTACCGCAAAGGCAGCCATTGGTGCTGAAGGTGCTCTGTATGCCGTAGTTTTAGGACGATTGACGAGCACTTCATAACCTACGGTTCGGACGTTTTTCAGGTCGTAACAGGCGAAAGCTGTCATCGCACCCAACATGGCCCAAGGCCCGACGTACGGACCATTTGAATAACGCAATGTTGCGTCACCGGCAGTGATAGTGCCGTCTTTTGTAATGCCAATTTTAATATCGATAGACGTCGCGCTAGTAGGACCTGAGGCGCGAAAAACTTCTTCTCGTGACATAACCAACTTGACTGGACGATTAGCCTTACGCGACAGCGCAAGTGCGACAGGTTCTGCCCAGACATGAGTTTTACCACCAAACCCACCACCGATTTCGGTTGGCGTCACGCGCAGTTTCGACACGTCCATACCAAGCAGTGCTGCGCACTGCTGACGGAATACGAAATGCCCTTGCGTGCAGACCCACAGCTCAGCGGTCCCATCGGGGCTATAACTCGCTACGCAGGCATGTGGTTCGATATAACCCTGATGCGTTTGCTCAGTTTTAAAATTCCGCTCTTTTACAAAGTCTGCTTCGGCAAAACCTGTTTCTGTGTTTCCGTGGCCAAACTCAGTGCGTTTAGCAACATTGGATGCTTTTTTAGGTGTCGGTTCCACTCCTTGAGTAATACACTTGCGGTTCAGTAGAGGAGCTTTGGGTTTAACTGCTTCATCGACATCGGTTACATGCGGCAGAATTGCATACTCGACCTTGATGAGTTTGAGTGCTGCCCTGGCAGTCACCGCATCAATCGCGGCAACTGCCGCTACCGAGTGCCCATCGTAGAGCACTTTTTTACGTGCCATGCAGTTATCAAGAATATCAAACAGGTCTTGATCACCCTTGTTCTTATCTGGCAGATCAGCCGATGTCAGAACCGCTTTTACCCCTTTAAGCTTTTCAGCCTTGCTGGTGTCTATGCTTTTTATCGTTGCATGTGCGTGCGGGCTACGCAGAATTAGCGCGGTCAGTTGACCTGGTAATTGGATATCGGCGCCATAGCGGGCACGACCGGTGACTTTGTCCAGGCCATCTGGGCGAAGCGGCCGAGTACCAACAGATTTAAACGATTGCCCTGTAAATTTAGTATTGTTCGACATGATTTCAGCCTTTTCTCATTACTTTGGCAGCGTCTTGCACTGCTCTGACTATCTTGTCGTAGCCCGTGCAACGGCAAAGATTGCCTGCCAGTGCGTACCGAATTTCCTCTTCAGTAGGCGCCGGGTTGTTTTTCAGCAGCGCTTTTGCGGCAATCAGGAATCCCGGCGTGCAAATACCGCATTGCAATGCAGCGTGCTCCAGAAACTTTGTTTGCAACGGGTGTAGAGTTGCCCCATCGGCCATACCCTCTACTGTTTCTATTGCGCGACCTTCGGCCTCGACACCTAACACCAGGCAGGAGCACACCAGAGTGCCGTCCAGGATAATGCTGCAGGCTCCACAGTCGCCTGTACCGCAGCCTTCCTTGACACCCGTTAGACCGACGCGGTCACGCAAAGCATCAAGCAAAGGTTCCTGAGGTTCGCAAACAAACTGAATGGGGTCATTATTGATTTTTGTTGAAACAAGCTGTGCCATTATTTTCCTCCTGCGCGTGTGTAGGCAAGTTTTGCAGCTCGCTTAGCCAGTACCGCAGCGACCCGAATTCTGAATTCGACCGTGCCACGTTTATCGTCTATCGGATTACAGGCATTGGAACATGCCGCGCCTAATTTTTCGAGCGCATCATCGTCGAGTGCAGTGCCTACTATCGCTTTCGCTGCTGGCGCAACCAACAAAACAGTCGGTGCAACCGCGCCTAACGCCACACGCGCATCAGTAATAATACCTTTACGATCTAATGTCAGGTTAATACCCGCACTGACAACAGCGATATCCATTTCGGTGCGCGGAATAAATCGCAAATAAGCATCACCAGATTTCGCTAAACGCTTGGGAAGTTCTATTCGCTCGACAAACTCACCTTTTTTGAGGCAGGTTTTACCCGGTGCCGTGGCAAATTTTTCTACCAACACCGCACGCTTGCCTTTTGGTCCTGCAATTTTTGCTCGAGCACCGGCAGCGACTAAAGCCGGCACACTATCTGCAGCTGGCGATGCATTACACATGTTGCCAGCAATAGTGCAACGACCCTGAATTTGGTCGGAGCCTATCAAATTAGCTGCTTCAACTATACCTGGCCAAGCTTTTTTGAGTGCTTTGTTTGAACCCATTGAAGCACACGAAACTGCGGCCCCGATGACAAAACCACCGGCAACTTTGCTTACTTCGTGTAATTTTTTTATTCGCTTAATATCGACAATTAGGTCTGGCTCGACGTATCCGCCTTTCATTCGAACAAGTAAATCCGAACCACCGGCAAGTACGTGGGTACTGCCCCTGGCCTTAGCCAATATGGCCACTGCATCCTTGGTTGTTTCTGGCGCTACATATTGCACTAAACCTTCTCCGGTTAGCATCGAACAGACGCTTTGTTAAGAACTTCTCCCCATCATAACCGCTAACCCAATACGGATTTCGGAAAATAGAACGATACTGCCCAATTGGGTATGTGGACAAGCCTGCTAATCGAACCGACGGGCAGCAAAAGAACGTAGACAAGCTGGCTGGTTAAACCGACATTGCTGTGCTTGATACGATAAGCCAGCCCTACAGCCAAGTTAAGCTTCGCTTACGAAAAATATAAAACGCTAATTCGAGTGAAGTTACCACCGACAAGCTGGATGACGCCGTTGATCAATCAACCGATCAAAGGTAACGCGTGCCCAGGCACGTTGGTTAGCTAACGGTGATAAAATCGGCAATTTGTTAGTCAGAATAAAAGCAAGTCTATTCGGCTGGTTTAAAGTTGCAGAGCAAATTCAATTACGGTCGGTATAAATCTTGATGCGTTTGCTGTGTGCCTGCGCGTAGGCACCTAACCAAGGCAGTTAGGGCTAAGCGCAACGTGGAACAATGGCACGGCTTCAATGCTGACTACTGAGTCATTGCTTTCAGTACTTTCGCAACCGATCTAAACTGGCCTATTTCACTGCGGAAAAATACTGAAATACCCCGCGCTAACAAATGCCACTTAGCAAGACACCATTCGCGTCACCCCAGAGTCAATCAAATGTCGATTGTGCATATCGACATACAACGCCACATGATCATCAAGCCGATCATTTAGCTTGGTTGTAAACCAGGTTCGACGAGCTAATCGGTTGATCTTGTACCGCAACATGGCCAGGGTGTGATTCACGCTGAACAGTGGGTCGAACTGCGTCTATTTAAGTTCTCCCTGACCTGTGACGCAGCCTTGGGTGCTTTTGTATTGTCGGTGTAATGCTTTGGGTATGTGTTTCTTGAAAACAGCCGGGTAGCGCTTGTGTTCATCAGTATGGATACACGCTTTGTCATCAATGAATGGGCTCAGTTGTTTGAACAATTGGTGCCTAGCAGCGCAACTTTTATCGGCTCGGTAACCGTACTTCTTTTGCGATACTGCCGCCAGGTGGCCGTTTGCAGATAATTGCGCCACACAAATGGCCAAGGATAAAGCGACTCAAATTCACCTAGCATATCGGCCAATATGAAAATGATTTTTAAAAAACATTGCTTTAATCTTACAAAGCCTCCATAGTCCTGCCACACAGTGAATCCACCTGCCACTTAATTCTGAGTGTACAGGCCCTCTCTATATTCATTTCGAGAAATGTTATGGCTCTACCTGCTTTATTTAAAGGAGAATCGATCGTCCGTCTCCTACAAGGCACAGTTTTTGGTGCTGTTTTGGCCATGGTTGTCGGTTTTAATTGGGGCGGATGGACTCTAGGCTCAACATCTGCCCGTATGGCGGAAGAACAGACAAGTGAAGCGCTTGTTACTTCTTTGGCACCCATCTGCGTTAACAATTTCCAAACTTCATCTGAAGCTGATACGAATCTTGCTGCACTGGTCGAACTAAGTTCTTACAAACGCACCAGCTTCATCAAAGATGGCGGATGGGACGTTCTGCCTGGTAGTGATAAAGCTACCGATGGTGTTGCCAAAGCCTGCGCTAGCTTGTTGGCCGAATTATAGTGCCATGACTTAATGCTACTGGTACAGCCTAATTGGCTTTCAATTTAGGCTGAATACTTTTCTATTAGCGCACTGGTTCGCCTTGGTACAAGCAAGCGTTTTGGACATAACATCCAAAGTTGTCGATGATTTGTACGACCCTGTCTGTGCAAAAGGCATTGGTACCCAACCAATATTCGCCGCATTTAACAATATGAAAGCGCACTTGAAGTCAGCCAGTAATTTATCCTTCCCTTCAGTTTAAGCATCAGTGTTTTAACGTACTGATTGTGTGTTAACCAATCGAGCCATTAAAGTCCCGGCTCCGTAACATTCCAGAACCACCCAATATCCTTACGTTTACCTCGCTCTAGATCTGACGCAGACGTAAAACAAGGAACTTCGATATTTCGTAACACCAGATTCTTGAAACTGAAATCAACCTGTTGTACAGTATTCTGAATTCAGAGTTCAAAGATTGATGAAACGATTATCCGTACCACAAAGCCGTGCTGAACAGGCTTATCAGATTTTGCTGGATGAGATCTGCGAAGGGTCGGTGCCAGCCGGCACTCCTCTGATTCAGGAGGAGTTGGCAGAGCAACTGGGTGTATCACGCCAACCCATTCAGCAGGCTCTGGCCAGACTCAAAGGCGACGGGTTGTTGGAAGAAGCGCCTGGCCGCGGACTTTGTGTACCTGCCCTCGATTTGTCGAGGATGCGCTCGCACTACGAAATTCGAAGCTCACTAGATCGCCTGGCTGCACGTCTCGCCGCGCAACGTATTGCAGACAAAACGCTTAAAGCGAAAGTGGTAACTGACAAAGGACAGCGAATTATTGATGCAGGCTCTGAGGCGGTAGCCAAAGAGGCTGTCAAGGACATGATCAGACTCGATATAGAGTTTCATTCATATATCTACACAATATCAGGTAATCCGCTGATCGCATCGACGGCTGAAACGCATTGGCGTTTTCTACGTCGGGTAATGGGCGACATATTGCGACGCGCGCAGCCACCTACCTCAATATGGCAGCAGCACGAGTCGATTTTAAAAGCGATCGTTTCGGGTGATGCCAACAATGCAGACAATCTTGCCGAACATCATATCGTCAATGCCAGTGAAGCATTGATCAATGAGTTGACGGCAGACAACGAATTCTCAAATAGCACTCAAAGAGTAGGCGTTCGAAGATGAATGTAAATCCAGGACAGCTGATTTACCGAGTATCAATTCGAACACCTTACCGAATAACAATTGTTCCTGATGATTTGTTTATACCCGTTGTCCGCATAACTCATTGTTGTCACTTTTTGTAGTACGGTGCAATTAACGTGATTGTTAATCCGCTAACGCTTGGACAAGTACTCACGACACACTCGCGCCTCCAACCAGAAAAAATAGCCGCCCAAGATTTAGACAAAGCACTGAGCTACAGGCAGTTAAACGCACGTGCCAATCAATTAGCTAATGCCCTCCTCGGGTTAGGATTGGAGCCTGGCCAACGTGTAGCATTGCTTGCTTACAATCGAATTGAATGGGTGGAAATCTATGCGGCACTTAGCAAAGCAGGCCTGATAGCGGTACCCATTAATTTTCGGTTAACGACTCGCGAAGCAGAGTTTATTTTGACGCACTGTGCCGCATCAGCACTTATAGTGGAACATGCGCTCATCGACATCATTGAACCTATCCGTGACAACCTTGGCATCTGCACACAACGGTTAATTGCGATTTCTGACAATACACCTTTTAGCGGATACCTCGACTACGAATCGTTTTTAAACAAAGGTCGCAATACAACCTGCCCTGCTGTTGTCCACACAGACGATGCGTGGTGCATCATGTATACCTCGGGTACAACGGGTCAACCCAAAGGTGCCATTCGCAGCCATCGCGGTATGACGATGCTTGCTTTAATGACAGCGATCGAGCTCCAGCTGCAGCGAGACGACAACGCGTTGTTGGTCATGCCCATGTGTCATGCAAACTCGCTTAACTTCTTCACAGCCTTTATTCACTGTGGCGCGAGCGTGACTATTTTCTCGCGCCCAAGTTTCGATCCCGATTTGTGTTTACGCACCTTTGCTCAAACCGGCGCCAGTTTCACCTCCCTCGTACCGACGCACTACACGCTAATGCTCGAAGCGCAACGACACCAACAAGTCCACGCGGACTATACACGCGTCGAGAAGCTGATGATTTCATCGGCCCCGGCACGGCCAGATACGAAACGAGCGATCATGGAGATGTTCCCAAACTCCGGACTCTTCGAACTCTACGGTTCGACCGAAGCGGGATGGGTAACCATGCTGCATCCACATGAACAGTTTGACAAGCTGGGCACAGTCGGGCGAGAAGTGGTTGGCTCCCAACCCATTAAGCTGCTTGATGACAACGGCGATGAAGTACCAGATGGTACACCCGGCGAGTTGTATTCATGTGGGCCGTATTGTTTTGTTGGTTACTGGCAACAACCAGAAGCCACAGCAGCCGCTTTTCGCGAAAAGTATTTGTCTGTGGGAGACATCGCGCAACGCAATGACGATGGTTTCATTCGCCTGATTGATCGAAAAAAGAATGTCATTATCTCCGGCGGAGAAAACGTTTATCCCTCAGAGGTTGAAGCGCTGCTTGGCGCCCATCCTTTGATTAGCGATGTAGCCGTCATCGGGCAACATGATCCACTGTGGGGGGAACGAGTAACCGCGGCGGTAGTATTGCGGGCAGATGCCAATGCCAGTTCGCAAGAAATTCTGCAATGGGGCAAAGAACACATAGCAGGATACAAGCGACCACGAGAGATCGTGTTTTTAAAACCAGAAGAGATGCCCCGCAATGCAACCGGCAAAATTTTACATCGTGAGCTGCGATCACGGTTGGCCACTGATCACTATGACACCCACGCTCTATCTATGAACCGAACGGATTCAACAATTGATTAAAACCAGCACGAGGGAAACTAGCCTATGTCTCCACCCGCTCTAACACCAAATACCGTGGCAGGCGTTGTCGCCCGCTTTCTAAAAGAGAGGCAAGTTGATCGCCTGTTCGCGTTATGCGGTGGCCACATCATGCCAATCTGGATGCGAGTAGATGCCGAAGGTATCGACATAATCGATGTGCGGGATGAACGCGCTGCTGTGTATATGGCGCATGCCTACGGAGAACTTACGGGTCGTGTTGGCGTGGCTCTAGTAACGGCTGGACCCGGTATGACCAACGCGATGACTGGCATAGCCAATGCGCACATCGCTCGCGCACCTTTATTGGTATTGTGCGGTCGCCCACCACTGCCACAGAGTCATCGAGGTAGTTTGCAAGATCTGCCACATGTCGATATGGTCCGACCCATTACTCGGTTTGCCAGAACACTGACAGAACCCGAACTGGTGCTGTCTCAATTAGACGAAGCGGTTTCCAGCGCATTGGGTGACGGTGGCGATCCCGGGCCTGTGTTTATCGATTTTCCAACCGATACACTGCGAGCTGATGTTCCGAAATCGGTGCAGTTGCCCGAGTATTTTCGGCCCAAATCCCCTGCCAATGTTCAACCTGACCCTGATGCTGTTAACCAAGCGGTGAACGCACTTTGGTCGGCAAAAAAACCATTGATCATCTCCGGCCGAGGTGCGCGAACAGCCGGTGCGGAACTCATTGCCCTGCTGGATAAACTCGGTGCGGTTTATCTCGATACCGGTGAGAGTAAGGGATTGATTCCGGATACCCACCCAAGCGTGGTCACCGCCATGCGTGGTGCTGTGATGAGCCAGTCTGATGTTGTGGTGACTATCGGTCGCCGGTTGGATTTTCAGCTTGCCTATGGCTCCCCTGCCGTATTCGGAGATGCTCGATTTATCCGCATTAGCGATACCACAGGTGAGTTGCGCGATAACCGTCGTGGTGATGTGGAAATTCTTGCGCAACCTGCGGCAACGCTCAACGCGATTGTACAGGCAGCTGGCAATCGTATCGCGTCAGTTGATCGCAAGTGGGCCGATGGATTGCGTATCAAACACATGGAGCGAGCCGAAAAGCTTAACAACTCAATGGCCACTGCACCCTCTGATGATCAAGGTCGTATACACCCCAATCGACTGCTTCATGAACTGCAGCAACAAATGCAACCCAATGCCGTGGTGGTAGCAGATGGTGGTGATTTTTTAAGCTTTGCCCGGATCGGGCTAAACTGTTCAACATACCTCGACCCCGGCTCATTGGGCTGTATTGGTGTTGGCACCCCGTTTGGTATCGCTGCAAGCCTCGCACTACCAAACAGGCAGGTTATCGTTGCGACAGGTGATGGAGCATTCGGTTTTAACGCAATGGAAATTGACACAGCCGTTCGTCATGATGCGCCGATATTAATTGTCGTGGCAAACAACGGAGCCTGGCAGATCGAGGTACATGATCAAAGCGACAATCACGGCAAAGTGGTGGGTACCCAATTGCAAGTGGCCGACCACGCTGCCATGGCGCGAGGTTTCGGAATGCACGCTGAGCGGGTAGAACGCGCAGAAGATCTGGCACCTGCCATCGAGCGAGCATTATCTAATAGGCCAGCATTGCTTGATGTTGTGATCAGCCCCGATGCACGATCGTCTGATGGCAAAACCGGGCTTGCTTGGGTGCCTGACCTGCAGCCACTAGAAGCCTGGGACAATGCAGAACGACAATGGCGATCTTGAACCCTCCCCTGGCTATGCCCATTGAATCGGACATTAAAAGAGCATTAGCATGTGCTAGGCGAACTACTCATTATCACAAGACTCTATTTCGGATCGACAGGCAAACTACTGCGCGCGACTTGTGTCTCTATTAGATTTGCTACTTTAAACAGTTCAGCCTCTCCCCATGGCTTTCCAACAAGTTGCACGCCAAAGGGTAGACCATCGTTTGTTGTACCGACTGGAATAGTGATAATAGGCAGTGTTGTCATGGTCGTAGCATAAGCAATGGCCAACCAACGGTAATAGTCTGGTAGCGCAACGTCACCCTGATCACCTGGATAGCGCACTTCGGCCGAAACGGAAGTTAAGCTGGTTGCAGGACAAATCAGCACATCGACACTATCCATAAACTGCGCAGCGTTTCTGACAATACGGCCCTGCGTGCGTAAAGCATCACGCAATTGCAATGATGTTAAAGCCAGACCTTGATCTGCGTTCCACACCACTTCAGGTTTTATTATATGTCGATTTTCTTCGAGAAACGGCTCAATGTTCGTTGCATAGAATTGCGCTCGTAAAGCATCGAAAGACTCGTGTACACCTTCAAGCTCTGGTGCACATTCGACCATATGGTTACAGCTGGACAAATGTGTATCCACAAAGCGTTGAAACAACTCGCTAACATCATCTGCAATTTGCGTTATGCCTAAGTCAGAACTTACAGCAACCTTAATGTTCTTGAGCGACATGTCTTTGCCCGAATCGACAGCCCGTTGCATTGTAAAACCGTTTTCATTTCGCATTGCATCAGCGAACAGCGCTAGATCTGCAATATTTCTGGCCATAGGGCCATCAGCGCCTAAAACGTCGTACGGAAGGTGCAATGAATCGGAGCGTATCGTACCAGGCGATGGGCGCAGGCTGGTCACACCACAAAACGCCGCAGGGGTTCGTAATGAACCCGCCATATCAGAACCGTGCGCCAACCATGCCGTGCCAGAAGCCAATGATGCAGCAGCACCACCTGACGACCCAGCCGATGTTTTGGATAAATCGTGAGGACACCGAGTGATACCAAAAACATCATTAAAAGTTATGCCCCCTGCCCCAAACTCAGGTGTATTGGATTTAGCATAGACAACACCACCGTTTTTTTCTATGCGAGTAACAAGTTGATTTGAAGTCGGTGCAATGCGTTGTGAAAAAACCATAGAGCCGTGAGTCGTTCGTACGCCTTCAACGTCGGTTAGGTCTTTAATGGGTACCGGCAGCCCACACAAATCGCCACGTTCATCCATTGGCAAACTTTGTAGCTTTGTAGCGTGCTTAACCGCGCGTTCAAAACAACGAATAGGTAAGGCATTGACTTTTTCGTCAACTACATCAATTCGTTCCTGCAGGGCATCCAGCGAATCTTTAATGGATATTTCGCCGGATTTCAACCTGGCTACTACTTCACAAGCTGATTGTTTGATTAGTTCATTCACGCCAATTCAGATTCTCGTGTTATCGGTTCTTCGACAAATTTAAGTAAAATCATACCAACGATAAACAGGACAACAACTGAGACTATGCCAATGCGTGTACTGCCCGATTGAACGGCGACCACGCCAACTAATACCGGACCCAATACTGCTGCAGACTTGCCCAACATATTCAGAAATCCAAAATATTCACCACTTCGTTCCGGTGGGATTAGGTGGCTGAACAGCGACCTGCTTAATGACTGCACGCCACCTTGTACTAACCCCAGAACAACAGCCAACAAATAAAAGTGCGTTACTGTTTGCATAAACGCTGCTGCGAATGTGGCTATTACATAGGCACTAAGGGCAATCCAGAGCCCAAACTTCGCACCTCGTTTACGCCCTAATCGTCCAAAAAATAAAGTAGCCGGAAAACCAATAAATTGTACGATGAGTAGCGCAAGAATAAGGCTATTAGAAGGTAAACCTATGGACATGCCATAGTCTACGGCCATTCTTATAATAGTGGCAAGACCGTCAATGTAAAACCAGTATGCAACCAAAAAAAGTGCCAGGTTTCGATCGGCGAATATTCGCTTTATAGTTGCTATCAAATCGCGCAATGAACTCTTGATAGTGATGTTTGAATTCGCCGACTCGGGCCGATCTTTGATCGTAAAAAGCAGTGGCAACGTAAATACCAGCCACCATATCCCAACACTCAAAAACGACCATCGCACCGCCTCGGATGCATCTGCCAATCCAAATGCAGACGGTTTTAGCGTCATCGCAACATTGATCGCAAACAGCACACCACCACCAAGATAACCCAGCGCAAAACCCAATGCCGACAAACTGTGGTGTTTAGACCGAGGAGCCAGAATCGGGAGCAGCGCATCGTAAAACACATTCGCACCGGAAAATCCGATTATTGATACCACATAAACCACACAGGCAACCGGCCACATTCCCTGAGAGATAAAGAAAAAACTGGTTGTGGCAAGCACACCAAGCATCGCAAAACAGATTAGCAGACGTTTGTGCGTACCACTCGAGTCGGCAATAGAACCCAAAACAGGCGCCAGAATCATAATAATAAAACTGGCGGTTGAGTTTGCCAGCCCCAGGTAAAAAGTACTGCTCTCCACCGCTAGATCTGATGCCCAATACTTTTTGAAAAATAACGGGAAAAAGCCTGCCATAACGGTTGTAGCAAACGCCGAATTTGCCCAGTCGTATAACGCCCATGAGAACTGTTGTCGAGTTGTTTTAGTTGTCATATCCCTGATGCTAGCTTACATTTCCGGCTACAGCCAGCATTACTCCAAATCCAACAATTAAAATCCAGCAGCCTCGATGCCAACCAATGCGTTCGCCGAGCCAAATCCATGCAAAAACGGCGGTGGCAGCAGCAAAAGCAGAAAATCCGATTGTTGTGGAAATACGCCCGCCACCAGCTGAGCCAATAAGAAATGCACCCAGTGCAGCAGTCTCAAAAACAGCTTGTAACAAAACCAGCCAAATTGTTCGACCTTTTGGCCAATTCAGGCTCTGCTGCCGAACAAGGATTATGGCAATCAATACCAAAGTTCCAAGTAAGGCAAACAATCGGTTCAGATACAACGCATGCATTGCGCCAAGTAACAATGCTGCCTCTTGCGCCAGAAACATTCTAAAAGCAACGGCCAGTGCGGTTGCCAAACCGTAGTACAACGTTACCCTAATCCATTGCGCATTGTAGTGTTCAACTTCTGCGTCAATTGCAGTTGGTCGTGCAAGCATGACCACACCAACAAACACAACGATCATGGCCACAAGCTGCAACCATGACCAAGGTTCGCCAGCCAATATGTTGAAAAGCACCAGCAGTACCGTAAAGGTTGATGCTGCAGGCGATGCTACGGCCACCGGACCGTGTGTTAATGCTTTATAGAGAAAATACAACGCTACAATATTCAAAACACCAGAAATTGCAGAAGCGGTCCAACCCCAAAAGTGCCAAATTGGCCAATCGCCGACCAATAACAATTGTATCGACAGAACCGTCAAAGACAGCCCCATAATGATTAGAAAAAGAATGCTGGATGACACCCGTTGTGCCGTAACGCGAGCTATACAATCCGATGCACCTATAGATGCAGCACCGGCTAAGCCCCACAAAATGCCATTCATAGAATACGACACGGTTTACGTAAAGAGATACTGGCGATCTTACTTGCAAACACACCATACCTGTGTAAACAAGCACACTTAATCGTGGCAAATGACACTTGTAGAGTGGTACCGTGTCGCCAAATGGCTCCTACAGCTATTGACCATTGATTGATTAGATGATTATATTGATTTTTAGTTACTCTATGCGCGATCCAATGGTATACGCTACAGCCAAAACAATGCGACCAGACTCAATACCCGTGGTCGACTTGACTGCGCTTCGCGACGAATCCGGTGCGGCTGATGTTGCAGATGCGCTGCACGCGGCCAGTCAATCACTGGGTTTTATATATGTGAAAGGCCACGGAATCCCGCAATCATCCATCGAAAATGCCAGAAAACTTGCACTTGATTTTTTCCGATCCAGTGAAGCCGACAAGGCAACAGTTCTTGTGTCCAGCTCTCACCGCGGATGGCTGAAACCCGGTGCTTCCAAAATGGATGACGACGCCAAGGCTGATTTAAAAGAGAGCTTTATCTGGGGTACTGAAAACACGCGCAACGACTCGTTCGATGAACATCCGCTGCGTGGTCAAAATCAATGGCCACCCTTCCTGCCTGAGTTGCAAGCTTCTGCTATGACGTATTTCCAACAGGCCCATCAAGTTGCATGCCTGCTAATGCAAGGATTTGCATTGGGCCTTAAGTTGGATAAAAACTTTTTTTTACAGACCGCTGATCGACCGTTAAGCAGAGCTTCGTTTGTGTATTACCCTGCACAAACATCAGACTCAGGACCCGAACAATTTGGTGTAGCGCCACATACCGACTTTGGGGTTTTAACAGTACTGTGTCAGGATGATACTGGCGGGTTGCAAGTACAAGACATTAACGGCGAATGGGTTCATGCTCCGCCAATTGACGATACACTCGTTGTAAACGTAGCAGATTTGTTGTGTCGTTGGACAGCTGGCGAATACAAATCGACTCCACACCGCGTTGTCAACAAATCTGGGAAAGAGCGACTTTCTTTGGTGCTGGCATTCGACCCTAATCCTGAAACAATAGTCGATGCTAATGACATTCCTGGGCTAACGACAGCTGAGGAACCTATAACTTGCGGCGACTACTTGACTTGGCGGTTTGGCAAAGCATTCTCATATCGTCATTCAACCCAGGGTTCGTAAATAGCAGTGGAGCGCGTTGTACCCAACAACAAAGCCTGGAACGAAAGCGAAGCCTGTGGCTATTCGTAAATACTGGTTTCTGCAAATTCATTTGAGTGATAACAAGAGACTATTCGATGAGCGCATGGATTGACATGATCAGCGATGCAAACGCTGATGCAGATCTTTTAGATGCATTACAACTGGCGCGAACACCACATGGCACTGTTGATAACGTTATGCGAGTGCATTCGCATCGGCCTAACACAATGCGTGGCCATGTCGCTCTTTATAGAGCTGCTTTGCACGACGATGCAAACACACTACCACTATGGCTTCAGGAAACCATTTCAACTTATGTCTCGATATTGAACAACTGCGACTACTCCTTGGCAAATCACTGGGCTAACGCAAAACACCTCATCAACGATGATAAAAGAGCCGACAATATTGAACAGGCACTGCGAAACAGAACCCCAGAGGCGGTATTCGACGGCGTTGAACTTGCACTGATGCGTTATGCTCAAAAACTGACCTTGTCACCCAGTGATATGATCGAACAAGACGTTCAGCAACTCAAATCAGCAGGTCTGGATGATGGGCAAATACTCGAAGCCAATCAGATTATCGGGTATTTTAACTATGTTAATCGTTTACTAAACGGATTAGGCGTCACCACCGACGGTGACACAGTGGGCTACTACGCCAGTGATGGCAACTAGGCATATGGAATATACCAACACGTTGAACAAAGCCAGCGGAACTAACTTGTATTCATGACGTATTCCGCTCAGACAACAGACATCAATGGAGCGACCAGCCTGGTGCGCGACTGCGTAGGTGCCACGGCCGGTGAGCGTATGCTTATTGTTTGTGAAACGGAAGATATAGGCTTTTACGACGAAAAAGCGCCAAAACTTGTGGCTGCAGCCGCACGTGCAATGGGCGTGTTGGTCTATGAAACACATACGCATTCGTCGATAAGTACAGACGAGGACAGAGCCAAACTACTAAGATCAATCATCGGGTTTGATCATGTTGTGTTCTTTTCTCGGGTTGGTGATCAAATTCGCTTTTCTGCCAACTTAGGCATACCCTCTTCAACTATGTGCTACATCCTCAACGATGCGTCATTAAATTCCGAATTCGGCACGGCATGTCACCATGGCATGTGTGAAATTAAGAATGCTATTGATATTGCGTTTGAAAAAGCCAATCACATTCATGTGACTTGCCCACTGGGCACAAGTTATTCTGGTCGATTATGTCAAGCTAACGAGCAAAGAATTGAGGTTAGTGTAAAACGATTTCCGCAACTCGTACCCAGACCAATACCGGCAACTGACTTTCGAGGCAAAGTCGTGTTGAGCCGGTTTCTACTTGGCACCGGTTCGCACTACTACGAACCATACTGTTTGTCCCTGCCCCAGAATATTATTGCTTGCGTGGACGGTAATAGAATAACTCGTTTTGAAGGCGCTAAAGATCAAGTGCAACGAGTTGAACAACACTACCAGTATGTCAGTAGTCAGTATAATATCGAACCTTGGTATGTTGATTCGTGGCATGCGGGTATTCACCCAGCGTGCCAGTTTAATGCTAATGCAGAAGCTGATATTTTGCGCTGGTCGGGCACCGCATTTGGCAACCCTCGCCTTTTACATTTTCACACTTGTGGCGAATATGCGCCAGGGGAAATTTCCTGGAACATTGTTGACCCAACAATCTACCTGGATGATGTGCCAGTATGGGAAAATGGCCAACTGTACCCCGACCGCATTCCATCATGCGAATCTATTCTTATTGCGCACCCAAATCTTGCTGCAATTTTCGCAAACCCGGCTAGAGACATAGGGCTAAGCGCGTAACAGCTTCCTGTTTCGCATTAAATCCACAACAGCTTACTTTAGCGAATAAAACAACCGATGCTTCAGTGATGCCATTAGGGTAAGGCGCTGTTCTGTCTTGAAGTCAACGGTGCAGAGATTTAACAGAATTGCTATTTACTCGCTCACGCCAAATAACCAACAATCCCCCAGCCACAATTAAAAGTACGCCCGGAAACAGGGAATCGAACGGTGCTTCTGCGAAAAAATACCACCCAAGAAAAAATGAAAAAGGAATACCGAAGTATTCGAATGGTGAGAGTAGACTTGGGTCCGCCATTCGATAAGCCGTTATCAGAAGCAGAACCGCAACACCACCCACAGTTCCCATACCAACAAACCACAGCCAGTCACTAGATGAGGTTATTGGAATCCAGTTTCCAGTGATAAGCACTAGCATGAGTGACAAAAGTGAAGATGCGGCCGTTGCATAAATACTGATTAATGCCGTGGATACCGAACTGTCAAAGAACCGGGAAGATAAACTTGCAGTCGCATAAAAAAATGCCGCTCCTATGGGTAATAACGCTACTGGGCTAAAAACATCGCTGCCAGGTTTCATTACTAACACAACACCGACTAAACCAAGTGTTACCGCAAACCATCGCCAAACACCAACCTTGTGCCCCAGCATCGGTATTGACAACACCGTTAGGAAAAGTGGACCACAAAACGCCAGTGTAGTCGCCGTTGCAAGCTGCATGTGGACGATAGCGTTATAAAAGCACATCTGCGCAGCAATCAGCATCAGGCCACGGCTCAAACCCAGCTTCCATCGCTCAATTTTCCAACGCCGTTTCTCAGAACTACCAGTGGTGGACAATAGAAACATCAGTAGGTATGGAAACAAGCCAAAAAAATTTCTGAATAATGTAATTTGTTCAACAGGATAGCGCGAACCCATGTACTTTATAAACACACCTTGCACATCAAACAAAAAAATCGCCAGCACAATCGTCGGAACAGCAACAAGTAATACACTTTGCGTGTTAGCCAGCCTGTTCACCTGTTTGATATTTTCATGGAATATTAAGGATAAATTATCGGAAACCAGTCCTCACGCAACCGCTGCCCTTCTTTCATATTATGGCCGGGAAAAGGAGGAGAGGTTTTACCCGGACGGGTCACAAAGCAGGCATCATCCCCTACAAAGCGAACAGAAAAAGCGCGGCGACGAGAATTGGTATTGTTGCCTCGTGCACCGTGTAGCGTTTTAAAATGAAACGCCACCACATCGCCGGGTTGCATGTCCCATTCTCTTATCAACATAGCTTGAGCGTCCGGATCTGGAACAGGCTGATACTGATCATTATCTGCATAGAATTGGTCTTCGGCTAACCAGCGTACCGGTAAAACCGGCTTTTCCCATAAATGGGAGCCTGCGACGCATCGAAGCGTTGCATCTGTAACAGGATCAACAGGGCACCAGAAGCTTACATTTTGCATCCCATCGACAAAATAGTAGGGTGAATCCTGATGCCAGGGAGTGGCTTTACTGGTACCAGGTTCTTTTACAAGTACATGATCGTGAAACACCTGCACAGTGTCTGAATCCATTAGCTCTGCTGCGACCGCAGCCAATTCAGAATTTCTTATCACGTTCTCAAATTCAGGTATGCGTTGCCAATTACAATAATCGTCGAAAAACCGTCCGGTTTCAGTACCGGCAACATTCTCAGCGGCATAAGTACCAGGGTTCCGCATATTTCTGTCTATTCCTTCACATAGGGTTTCTACCCAATTAGCTAGCAGCCCCTTGATCAATACGGCACCTTCAGTTCGATACGCGCTTATTTGACCTTCATCTAGATACGTTGTACTCATACTTTTCTACCTGACAGTGACTAACCAGCGGATTATAATGCGTCGAGTGGGAATTCTACAGACGTAAATGAGTTCGGGAGCAATTAACGATATGAAACTGACCGATTTTAAGGCATTAACATTCGATTGTTATGGCACATTGGTCGATTGGGAATCAGGCATGATTAACGCGCTCGAACCACTTACTTCCAAAGTCTCTCCGCAATTAACAAGAAGCCAGATTCTCGAAGCACACGCACAGCATGAGTCAAATCAACAACACTGGACACCAGGCATGTGCTATTCAACTTTGTTATCAGTTGTTTATAAACGATTGGCAGAACAGTGGCGCATTAGCGTTTCACATCGGGAATGCATAGATTATGGGGAATCGGTGAGAAACTGGCCTGCGTTTACAGACAGCAAAGCGGCCTTGCAATACCTGAAGCAACACTACAAGCTCATTATATTGTCGAATGTAGATAATTTGAATTTTGAAGGAAGTCGTGGCCAGTTAGGGGTTGACTTCGACGCAATTTACACCGCAGAAGATATCGGTTCGTACAAACCTTCAGATCGTAATTTCGACTATATGCTTGAGAAGCTAAAAGACCTCGGACTGAATAAAAAGGACATACTGCATACTGCCGAAAGCATGTTCCATGATCATGTACCTGCGAAAAGACATAAGCTTGCTAATTGCTGGATTTACCGGCGCCACGACAAAAACGGATTTGGCGCAACTATGAATCCGGGAGCTTTACCTGAAGTGGATTTTCAATTCAATAGTATGGCTGATCTGGCAAGCGCACATAAACAACAATTGAGCAGCAACAGCTAATTGCGCCTCGCGTGCATAGGCGATAACTTCACACAAAACAGCTACCCATATTATTAAAGGAGCATCAGTTCCACGGCAATGCATCCATGTCCACGTTCCCGCCTGTAATAATGACGCCAACACGTTTGCCACGATAGGCATCAGGGTGTTTTAGAATGACAGCCAAAGGCACCGCACAACTGGCCTCAATAACCAGTTTCATGCGTTGCCACGTCAGTTTCATCGCATCAATAATTTGCACTTCTGAAGCGGTTTGGACATCGTTGACATAATTGGATACAAAATGCCAGGTAATCTCCTTCAACGATACTTTCAAGCCATCTGCCACAGTGGATGGTGCATCATCAGTAATAAGTGAGTTGGACTTAAAACTGCGATAGGCATCGTTTGCCTGTTCGGGTTCAGCGGCAATTATTGAAATGTTGGGTGCCATGTAATTCCGTGCAAGTGTAGCACCAGAAATGTTGCCGCCACCGCCTATTGGTACAACGATAGTATCCAGATTAGATACATCTTCTATAAGCTCTAACGAACAGGTTGCCTGACCCGCAATTACGCGTAAATCGTTGTATGGCGGGACGAATTCTGCTCCAGTCTGTTTCACCACCATGGAAAGAGCGTGTTCTCGAGCGGAGCTTGAAGGCGTACATTCAACAATAAAGCCACCGTAGCCCTCAACCGCTGCCTTTTTTGCTTTTGGAGCGTTGTTTGGCATAACCACTGTGCAGCCTATACCGCGCTTGGCCGCAGCATAACTTAAGGCCATGGCATGATTACCCGACGAGTGCGTTGCAACACCATTTTTTTCCTTAGTATCGTCGAGTCCAAAAACAGCGTTACACGCACCGCGTACCTTGAATGCACCCGTTTTCTGAAAATTCTCGCATTTGAAAAAAAGTTCAGCGCCGGTTAGTTCATTTAAGTAACTTGAAGTTAGAACCGGAGTTCGATGAATAAATGGTCTAATACGCTTGTGCGCAGCGAGAATATCCTCAAAAGCGGGTTCGATGAGTTTTGTGCCTGCAATCGATATGCTCATGTGTATGGTAATGGCGCTTCAGTTAGTTCGATCTGTTTATCATAGACTAAGTACCTGAAGCATTGCTATTCAGTGTTAAGGGTATTGTCTGGTTGCCAAGTTAAACCAACCAATTAGCTTCTTAGTTTAAAACGCTGGATTTTACCAGTTGCCGTTTTCGGTAAATCGGAAACAACCTCTACCCAACGAGGGTATTTCCATTTGCCAATTTGCTGCTTTACGTGTTCTTTTAACGCTTCATTTAAATCATGCTTGACATCTGGTTCTTTTAAAACCACAAAGGCCTTAGGTTTTTCCAAACCTTGATCATCCCGTGCAGGCACTACCGCCGCTTCCAGCACACGCGGGTGTGAAATAATGGCTTGCTCGACTTCAAACGGAGATACCCATATTCCGCTGACTTTAAACATATCATCGGTACGACCACAGTAGATAAATCGACCGTCTTCCTGCTGTTCGTATTTATCACCAGTACGCGTCCAACCCGCATTAAACGTTGCCTGGCTCTTCTCTGGCTGGTTCCAATAGTCGGTTGCTGATGAGTCACCGTTAACCAACAACTCACCTATCTCACCCACTGCTACATCTTGATTATTCTCATCAACCAGACGAACCTGATACCCTGGAACCGCTGTACCAGACGTTCCATAGACCACATCGTTCGATTGATTAGATAAAAATATGTGGAGCATTTCAGTTGAGCCAACACCATCAAGAATTTCACAATTCGTCATTCTTTGCCATTGTTTCCCTACCTCTGCCGGCAATGCTTCTCCAGCAGATACACATCGGCGAAGCTTGGCTTCATACACTGCATGCCCTGCATCCAGATAAGCGACCGTTGCTGCATATAAGGTAGGCACACCAAAGAAAACAGTAATATTGCGTGTATTGAGTATATTGACAACAGCATCTGGCGTCGGTCTTCCCGAGAGCAGCACCACGCTAGCACCAACAGCCAGCGGAAAACTCATACTATTGCCCAAACCGTACGCGAAAAAGAATTTTGCGGCCGAATACAACACATCTTTTGTTTGGATATTCAATACTTTTTGGCCATAAGTATCAGCGGTGTACTGCATACTGCCGTGTCTATGTCGAACTCCCTTAGGTTGACCGGTAGACCCAGAAGAATATAACCAAAAAGCGATATCACTCGAATTAGCGAGGGTGGTAGAACGCTCAGTGCATACGGATAACTCCGACGAAAACGACAGGTATTCACCTGCATCACCATCCACTATGAATACTTTGCGGATACTTGAGTGATTTTGAATTAATGGTTCAACAACGGGTAGCAATGCAGCTGATACGAACAAAGCTTTTGCTTCGCAATCGTTCAATATGGTTTTGTAAACATCAGTTGCAAGCAATGTATTAATAGCCACCGGTATTACACCCGCTTTTATACCGCCCCAAAACACTATCGGAAATTCGATGGTATCAAGCACTAATAGCGCAATGCGGTCGCCCTTCTTAATCCCGTTTTTTTCAAATAACTCCGCCAACTTGCCCGATTCTTGTGCTAATGCCGAATAGGTAATTGAGCGTTGCTGCCCATCTGCTTCAATAAAGGCAAGTTTGTCCGCCACTGTACTGTCCACATGACGATCGACAAAATAACAGGCGGCATTCTCATTCTGATGTTTGCTCATGACTTCTTCCCGTGTGACTTGTCATTTGCCCGTATTAGCGCAAAAAATACTGTAAAGTTTGCATTGCGTTGATAGGCAAGAATAAGACCTACCGGAATACGTTGTTCCATGCATAACCAATGCAGAGCTTGGCACCCAAGTCTGCATATTAATCGATTATACCTGAGCTAAACCCTTAGCTACGCACAAATCAGCTCAGGCTCCTTGACACTCGGACTGATAAGCTTAATATTCTATTATCACACATTCAGGATATTGTTCAGATGCCTCAAAGTAATACCGGCAAAGAGACACGCTGGCTTGAAGACTATAACAACAATGGCTTTCATTTCCCTCTTCCAGCAATGAGCGAAAATCAGGCTAATGAATACCGTAAGGCTCTTGAAGCTATCGAAAGCCAATACGCATCAGAAGATGATCTAAAAAAACTTGCAATTGGGCATGCAAATTCGGTTTTACCATTTGCCGATGAAATCACGCGGCTGCCCAGTGTTCTTGAGCCCGTAAAAGCCATATTGGGTCCTAACGTATTGGTATGGAATGCAAGCTTTTTTATTAAAAATGCACACACGGAAGATTACATCAGCTGGCATCAAGATCTCACCTATTGGGGATTGACTGATAGCCATGAGGTAACTGCATGGGTCGCACTTTCACCGTCCACAGTTGAAAGTGGCTGTGTAAAATTTGTACCTGGCTCGCACAAGCACAGTATCGTCGATCACAAAGACACGTATTCTGAAAACAACTTACTTTCCAGGGGACAAGAGCTGGCGGTCGACGTAGACGAAAATGACGCTGTTAGTGTGGTCTTGCAGCCCGGTGAGATGTCACTGCACCATGGACAAGTATTCCATGGCTCGCATAAAAACCAATCCAATCACAGACGCATCGGCTTGGCAATTCGTTACATTACCCCAGATATGAAACAAACCACTCACGACAAAACCAACGCAATGCTGGTTGCAGGAAACGACAACCACGGACATTTCAACTTGATTGATGCACCCACTGATGTGCTGACACCTGAGAGAGTAATATCGGTACAGAAAAATATAGCGCTGTCGAATAAATTTCTATTTGCAGGCTCTAAATAGATTTAGTCAAGCTTACAAATTAACTCGTTTACCGATTCTGGGAATACTAACGAACTTCTCTCCACCAATACCCTGTCTTTGGTGAATTATCTAAAACAACTACCTGCCCAAATACAGGTGTAACCAGCTTTACGCCTTTTTCCTGCGCAAGCCGGGCAAGTGTTTCTACCGGGCCATACCAGGTGTGAAATGCCAGTTCATACATGCCCCAATGAACAGGCATTAAAAATTCTGCATTAACATCCAAATGTGCTTGAAGTGTTTGTTCAGGAAACATATGCACTTCTGGCCAGGATTTGTCATATTGACCGTTCTCCATGATGGATAAATTAAACGGACCGTAGCGTTCACCTACTTCATTAAAATGAGTGTCGTACCCTGAATCGCCGCTGTAGTAGATACGACTCTGATTCGAAATAATAATCCACGATGCCCAAAGAGTCTCATCATTGTTGATGCCATCCCGGCCCGAGAAATGCTGTGCCGGTGCGGCAACGAACTCTATCCCATGGACAGAGTGAGAGTCCCACCAATCTTTTTCGACAATCCTATCCGACGTAATACCCCAACGTTTCAAATGTGTGCTAACACCGAGGGCAGAAATAAACAACGTTTGCTTATCGGCAAAGTACTCGATGCTATGCTGATCTAAATGGTCGTAGTGATCATGAGAGATTAAGACTATATCTATATCCGGCAACTCGTCCAACGACAGAACTGATGGCTGAAATCTTCTCGCTGTAAAGCTCACTGGTGATGCGTAACCAGAAAATACCGGATCAACAAGTACAATTGTGCCGGAAATATTCATCAAAAAAGTGGAATGTCCCAGCCAGATTAGTTTTGTTTGTTCAGCTGGTTTTATAAATTCGGCGATATCAGGTACCTGTTCTGGCAGTTTGCCAGCAGGCTTCGCCTCGTCTCGTTCTGAAAACCATTCTATCAACACTGCGATACTGAAGCTATTTTCACGCATTTGTTGTAAAAGCTCCGGACGCCGATTTTCAAATGTACCTTTGGAAACATTGAAGGCATTAGAAGTTGCGAAACGCTTGCGATCTTCAGCCGATGGATGGCCTCCAAATACTGGTAGCTTCAATGCCAAATACAACGTTATAGGTATTGCTAAAATAGCGACCAATGGTATCCAGTATCGTTTTTTCAATTCGAATTGCATCCGCGCTGCGAGCGTACCTCAGGTATCTGGCAGGAAATAGTGAAGTGATAATGTTCTGCCATCAGATTATACTCCACAGTAACGCGTTAATATTCTGGCAAAACCGAGAAAATGTGCGATAACAATCAACCACTGGCTTACATACAAAGAACAAGGCGCTACTACAAAAAACTAGGGTACGGTAAGCCCTACGACTGGGCTCAATACAAAGACACTCCATTCACCACTTTAGCAAAGCCAGTCTCATCCTGTACTGTTGCTATAGTCACCACAGCTGCTCCATATCAAAGCGATAAAGGTGAACAAGGGCCAGGAGCAGCTTACAATTCGGCAGCCAAATTCTTTGACGTCTATTCAATGGATACTTGCGATCTGCCAGATTTACGCATATCACACATAGCCATCGACAGAGACCACACCACAGCAGAGGATCTGGGTTCCTATTTTCCTTTAAAAGCATTAAAACGAGCAGCTAGTGAAAACCTTATTGGCAGTGTCGCGACTCGATTTTACGGCCTACCGACAAATCGCTCTAAACGCACAACAATTGAAAAGGATAGCCAGCGATTGCTCGGTCTATGCATAGAAGACCATGTGGATATCGCTTTGTTGGTCCCAAACTGCCCGGTGTGCCATCAATCCGTAGCGTTGGCAGCCAGAACACTTGAAGCAGAAGGAATCGTAACGGTGATTATGGGTTGTGCGAAAGATATTATTGAACATGTTGGCGTACCTCGCTTTCTATTCAGCGACTTTCCACTGGGCAATGCTGCAGGCAAACCAAACGATCATGAATGTCAGTTTGACACTTTGCATATGGCACTTGAACTTAGCGCTAGCGCCACGCGCGCGCGAACCACAGTACACTCTGATTATAAATGGTCAGAAGACCAGAGTTGGAAGGAAGACTATTCAAACCCCGACAAACTCACTGAAACAGAAATCCAGCAACGGCGCAAAGCTTTTGACTCTGCGAAAAACATTGCGAAAAATATTCAAACTAGCAAGTAAATGGCAAACTAAACAAAACGCCAAATTCGCTACTTCATAAACGTTAAAGTGTAGGCATTGAGCTGCACTTCTATAAATCATATTCGCAAAAACTCATATTCGCAATAAATCATATTCGAAAAAATCATATTCGATACTGAGCTACCCAAGCCATCCTTTATTTTTGACATATTTGGCATACCAAACCAGAAACAGCCCAAGCAATGGCGTGGCAACAACATACATGCCAAATTCAAAAACACTGAACGATATACCCGAGTGTATGGCGTTATAGACGGGCAACATACTCACAATGACACCAACCAACGATAGAAGCAAAAAATACAGTGCTGCTGATCGTTTTAGCAACATAAGCAAACACCCCAATGTTCCACCGAATGCCGCAACAGCGAAGCCAGCTGTTGCCCACAGGGGCTTATTAACAACAAGCGCATGTTGTGCTTCGCTGAGCATGGCTAGCTTGTCTGGTGTTATATCTAATTGCCACATAAAATTCATACAACTCATAACATACCAAAACAATGAGAATATACAGATAAGCCAAAAACTCCAGTGCGCTCTTTTATCAGTAATACTGCTCATAATATACCCTCCTCCTCCAGTACTCTCCTTGCAACACGGAAGCATTCCAGCGACATTGGTACACCACAGTAAATACCAATGACGTGAATGATGGCTCGTATCTCCTCTTTACTCACTCCATTGTTAATAGCACCGCGGCAATGAATCTCCCACTCGTGCATTCTCCCAAGTGCACCGATCATGGCCAAATTCATCATTGATCTGGTTTTCGGCTCAATAGCATCGTCGCCCCAGCCAAACCCCCAGCACCATGCTGTCATGGCTTCCTGAAATGGCCGCGTAAACTCATCCGCTGAAGCAAGATTATTTTCCACATACTCCGCTCCCAATGTCGATTTACGTTGCTCCAATCCCTTTTTAAACAGATCTTCATCAAATAGCTCATTATTCATTTAAGTTCTCCGTAAACAAATTTTAAAACAACTTTACCCTGCTCAATTCAAGCACATTAGCCCACGAATGAGCTTTTGAAAAAGCAAACATTTCCACTTGTTGAATCATAGTCGCTGAGGATACAACCGTAGTAAAGCTCAGTACAGAGCTACAACCCAATTTTTTGCTCATCAACAATTTTGGTTGTCATAATCATGGTGTTGGGAACTGAAAATCGGTGTATGCTATGGCGAGAATCAAGAAAAGCTTTTCTGGCCCAACCAAACACAAGCACCAAAACAATAGTATTAACGATGTACTAACAATGTCTAAAACCAAACAAACCTATTCTGGAAATTGTCATTGTGGTGCGGTGGAATTCAAGATTTTAACAACCGTAACCGAACTTACCACCTGTGACTGCTCTATCTGCATACGAAAAAACGCCGTGATGCTAAAGGTTCATGAGAGTGAATTCGAATTAATCAAGGGCGCAGACTCCATAACTGAATACCAATTCCACACTGCAACAGCCCGACATTACTTTTGTAATGTATGCGGCATTTATCCATTTCATCGAAAAAGGGTTACACCTGACTACTACGGCATTAATATCGGTTGTCTTGCTGATTTTCAATCCACTGACGTACCGGTGCGTGAAACCAACGGCTCAAAAATGAAGTAAGCACTCATAGTAACTGGTGCTTATATTGCACCATCGTCAGCCAGCTGTTGAATTTGATCTTCAGACAGTCCCGACTCCAATAACACTTCTCGCGTATGCTCACCCAATTTAGGGGCGGGTGCATCGGCAGATGGAGATCCATGAGCATAGGTAAAAGCAGTTACAGGGAATAAATCAGGACAGCTATCATTTGCGTATTCGACTTTCTGCAATACGCCACGATAAGTTAATTGCTGCTCTTGCAGCGTTTCGTCTAATGATCGAACCTTTGCTGCCGGAACATGCGCACGATTCAATAATTCTTCCCAATGTAACGCCGTTTGCATTAGTAAGTGACGCGAAATGATTTTCGCATCAGCGATTCGGGAATCTTTTAGTTTAGCTCGAGGGGTATGTAATACCTCTTCAGCACGATCGTGTTCTCCCAATACCTTTAGCAGAGAGCACATCTGCTTGTTAGTAAATGCCCCTACCATAATTTTTCCGTCAGCTGTGTCATAAGCAGCATAGCCTGCATAGCTGGGATGCGTATTACCATGTACTTCTGGTTTTTCACCTGTGCGCAGCGCATCCACCACATTTGCACTGTATAGCATTAACGCAGCGTCAAGCATCGATACATCAATATATTGCCCCAGTCCAGTTGACTGTCGTTGATAAAGTGCTGCAGCAATAGCAAAAGCCGCTTGAGCACCGGTTCCATAGTCGACCATCGGTGGCCCTACACGTACCGGAGTACTGCTTTGATCTCCGTTTGCTGCCATGATACCCGAGAAGGCCTGGACTACAATATCGTATGCCGGATGATCGGCTTTTGGCCCAGTTCTACCGAATCCGGAAATACTGCAATAGACAAGTGCAGGATTTACCTCTGATACTGCTTCATACCCAAAACCAAGATTTTCAAGTGAATCGCCAGCGTAATTCTGTACTAGCACATCGGCGGTTCCAATCAAACGCCACAAAACCTCACGACCTTGTTCCGATTTCAGGTTTATCGTAACAGCCCGTTTTCCAGCATTCTGAGATTGAAAACTGGAACCATACAAAGCCGCGTTCTGTTCTTCATTGACCCCTTCCATGCGAGTCATATCAGGGGAATTGATCGATTCTATTTTTATCACGTCAGCGCCTAAACAGCAAAGCTGATAGGTACTGAATGGACCTGCAAATACGTGTGTTAAGTCGAGAACACGAACTCCTTCGAAAGGTTTTACACTAGAGCTCATAATTAAAAAATTCCACTACAGAATTTGACTAAAGAAATTGACCATAGAATTTGACTACAGAATTTGACTTAGAAATTCTTTCGTGCGTTCATCTTTGGCTTGTTCGAAAAAGGTTGCCGGAGGTCCGTGCTCGACGATGACACCTCGATCGGTGAAATAGATATGATCGGCAATTTCTTTTGCAAAACCCATTTCATGCGTAACAAGCATGCACGTCATGCCATCTTCTGCGAGGTCTTTTATAGTGACCAGCACTTCTTTCACTGTTTCCGGGTCCAAAGCTGCTGTTACCTCATCAAACAACATAATATCTGGGTTCATGGCAAGCGATCGTGCAATGGCAACTCGCTGTTGCTGTCCACCAGAAAGCTCTCCAGGATAACTATTTTCTTTGCCTTGCAGCCGAACCTTCTCAATTAGATCACGTGCTTTGGCCTCAACTTCTGCTGGAGACTCTTTCAGGACCTTTATAGGTGCCATCATGACATTCTCCAAAGCTGTTTTATGCGGAAACAAATTATACTGTTGAAAAACCATACCGACTTTTTTACGTAGTTCCAGTTTGTTAAGGTGCTTATCATGCACCTCAATGCCTTCTACTTTAATTGACCCTTTTTGAATATCGTTCAACGCATTAATGCATCTTATAAGTGTTGATTTTCCAGAACCTGAAGGCCCGATAATACAAACAACCTCTCCTTTCATTACATCAAACGAAATCCCCTTAAGTACTTCCAAATCACCAAATGATTTGTGTACATCCTTAATTGAAACTATGGGCTGGCTATCGGTCCAGTTGTCTGTTGGCATGGTTATATCACCTAAAGTTTTACGGCAAAACGTCGTTCAAGCGCAATGGTGGCCCTAGCAATGGGATAACAATATGCGAAGAAAACCAGAAGAGCAAAACCGTAGAACGGCACTAGCAACTCTGGCCGATTATTCTCAGCTTCAATCGCCTGTCGGCTTAATGTAATCAATTCTTCAACACCAAGCAAAGTACATAAGGGTGTTGCCATCGTCAGAATGGCATACCAATTCATCCAGGGTGGAATCATTCTCTTAAAACACTGCGGCAGGATTATCTGCCATAACGTTTGTTGTCGAGTGTACGCCAGCGAGTTAGCAGCTTCCCATTGACCACTAGGCACAGAATTGATAGCGCCTCTGACTACCTCGGAAATATTCGCCATAATAGGTAAACACAAACCGAATACAGCCTTTACCCAATCTGGTATACGAATAATGGTATCGCCAAATTCAATTTCATACGGCAGCGCCAGCAAGACAATGAACAACAACACCAGCCAGGGAGAATTTCTGAATATCTGCGTTACTATTTGCGCTGGAATTCGAATTAGTTTAGCAGGCGAAATTTGCATTAAGCCCAATACCACGCCAAATATTGTTCCCAAAAGCATGGCAAAAAACGAAATAATGACGTTGTAGAAAAAGCCGCCTGTCATGATAAACGGCAACCATCTCCATAATGCTTCAAAGGCCTGCGTCATGGTGTAACCACCAGCCGCTGCGGTTACCCCAGGCCAGATCAATATTAGTACACCCAGTAGCAACCACATCCACACAGGCGTTGAAGCCAACCAGCGAGAGAACAATAAATCTTCGGCCGACCCAGCTGCCACGGCATTAAATGGCTTTAATACTGGTAGGTCAGTGGAAGGTGCAGTTTGAATGCCAGGAATGGGTGATTTCTTATACATCGTTATGCCCCGTAGCCTGGTATGTGCATGGCTTTCTCCCAACGGTGCATACCCAGCACCAGCACGCCAACGATGACAATAAACGAAATAAACAACAACAACATGGTTGGATACTGCGCACTGGGATAATCACTCCAAATACTGACAGATTGATACAATAATTCAGGCACAGCAATACCTATCGCCTGAGTCGTTGTCTTAACCAAGTTAACCAGATTATTATTAAGTGCCGGCAGGGAGACTCTGAATGCCAATGGCAAGACGATTTCCTTATACGTTTGTAGTCGGGAAAATCCCAATGCCTCGGCTGCTTCTTGTGTAGATTCTGGTACAGCCTCAATGCCAGATCTAAATATCTCAACATTAAATGCACCTGCAAAAAAAGACAATGAAATAATCGCCCAGCCTACATTGGAGATAATAGGAACCTCAGTCCAGCCATCTGGTCCGGTGATAGAAGGAGTAAACTGGCCTAAGGCGAAATAGAAAAATAGTAATTGTACGAAAGGTGGTGTATTACGGAAAAACTGTATATACCCCTGAACAATGTGTCGTACCAATTTAGATGGTGAGCTTTGCAACCACGCGCCAACCACACCGATAATAACGGAGAAAATTACGCATGCAATAGAGAGCACTAATGTGTATTGAAGACCTTTGACTATACGCGCCCATTGCCTGGGTTCGTGAAAAAAAATAAAGTTCCAGCGCGGGTAATCATCAGCCAATTGCCTGAAAAATTCAATAAAAGCTTCAAGCATTCAAATCGCTCTCGGTTTTAGATGTTGATTTATTGGATGTTCGCTATGTCAATACATTGGACAAAGATTAAGAAGCGTAACGTACGCCCCTTAATCTATAGACTGTCAGCTTTCTACTATTCGACTAGCCAATCACTATAAGCGGCATTTTTGTCTTTCAAGTATTGGGTAGGTTGGATTCCCCACTTCTCTTCGAGTTCAATTAGCTTGCCCGACTGGTGCATATTAAATGTTAACCCAGACATGAAATGACCAAAAATGCAATCCTTTTCAGCAAGTGGTACTGCCAAACCCCAAGGATTATCGTCTTCAGACACCAAAGGCATTTCAAACTCTTCAAATTCACCAGACGAGAGATCTGAACCTATTGATGAGTCATCGTAAATCCATGCGACGCATTTTTTATCGCGTAAAGCCTGTTTTGCCTCTGCATTACCTACAAACGCAACAATCTCTACACCATAACGTTCTGTGGCAACTTCATTGTAGAACGCCCCCTGCTTTCCACAAACAGGTTTACCTTTTAGTTCTTCCCAATTTTTAATACCCAATGCCTTGGGTGACATAACATTTGTACCAGAAGTATAATAATTTGGTTGGGTAATACCAACAATGTCGCGCCGATCAGCGCGATCAGACATGGTTGCTATCATTAAGTCTATTTTGCCTTGCTCAAGGAATTGCATTCGATTCGATGATTGCACTGCGATTGTTTCCAATTCCACACCCATCGCATCAGCAGCCGCTTGTGCAAGGTCGACTTCCATACCTACAATGCTACCATCGGTGTTTCTATAGCCCCATGGTTTGTAATCTGCCTTAACACCAACAACAACTTTGCCGCGAGACATAACTTTATTCCAAACATCATTTGTGCACGCAGCCTGTGCAACAGTTGAGATACTTCCAACAGTACCAGCAACAATTCCAGCTAGCGCAAGTTTTTTAAAATTCATCACTCAATATTCTCCAAAAGATTTTATTTCTGACTCAGGTTGATCCGGTTTAACCAAACATTGCTCAGTTCATTGCCCATCGGCATGCCTGATACCTGCAAATTAGCCTGATAAGCCTATTTAATCAACAAAAACACTGTGTCCGAACAGAATATGGCGCTGCCATATATACTAAATGGGAAGTCGGTACACCTAGCATAATCTGCGCGGCCTAACGCGAACGGTCGAGTATTTTGCGATATTTTGGCCTGCAATGCCTATAATTGCTTGACAGAAGCTGAGTTGATGACATTGTGAATCGACAAAGCCAGCAATCTGCACAAAATGGCTGGTAATTCGCATATTTAAAGTCAACAACAGCCCTTCATTCAACATCATGATTCGGGCCATTATTACGCAATTTGCAAACACGCTTCAGGTAAAATGTTCCATTCGGCAAGTCTCGGCAATTTAATTCAATGAATAGACAATTTGGTTTAGTACGAGTAACAGCGGCAGTTCCAAAAGTAAGCGTTGCAGACCCTGCTGCTAATACAGCTGAAATGCTCACCATGCTCGATGGCTTACCAGACTCCGATATTGTCGTTTTCCCTGAGCTATCAATTTCTTCATACTGCTGCGGTCAGTTATTCCATCAACAAGCCTTGTTGGATGAAACGGAGGTTCAGTTACAAAGGTTAGCCAACGATGCGCCGAACAAAAAACAGCTGATCATCGTAGGCGCGCCCCTTCGTTCTGGTACTGCGTTGTATAACAGCTCGGTTGTTATAAACAATGGCAAAATTATTGGCGCTACCCCAAAACAGTTTGTACCGAACTACAACGAATTCTATGAGTCGCGCTACTTCGCCTCAGGCGATGTATCAACGGCCTCAACGGTGAGGATTGGTGAAAACGATATACCATTTAGCACGCAGCTACTATTCACTCACGGTGGAGGCCATGGGCAACCTGAATTAGTTGTATACACAGAAATTTGTGAAGCCATTTGGATGCCGATTCCACCTTCCAGCCTGGCGGCTATCGCCGGCGCTAATGTGCTGTGTAATATTTCGGCGTCCCCGGAAACTATTGGAAAAGCCGAATATCGACGTAATCTGGTGACAGGCCAATCAGGCAGATGTATTGCGGCGTACGCATATTCGAGTTGCGGACCCACCGAGAGCACAGCAGATCTTGTATACGGTGGTCATGCAATTATCGCTCAAGGTGGTCACTTGCTTTCTGAATCAAGTCGCGTTGGCGACTCACAAACAACTAAACGCGATTCTTACGCTATTACAAGCGATGTTGATATCGAAATGTTGCAAACCGAGCGGCGAAATACAACCACATTCATAGATAGTGAACGGTACCTGGGAGATCGTAAATTCAGACGCGTATCTTTCGATCTTACTACTGGTAACAGTGATTTGATTCAAACTGTTAATGCCATGCCATTCGTACCAAGTAACCCTGACACCTTAGCCGCTCGTTGTACCGAAGTGTTTGGCATTCAAACAGCCTCGTTAGCGAAAAGGCTCGAGTGCTTAGGCGACGACCCGAAAATGGTCATTGGTATATCCGGTGGTCTTGATTCAACTCTGGCATTGTTAGTAGCCACAAAAACCTGCGATTTAATGGGTATTCCCAGACGAAACATCCGGGGTGTGACTATGCCAGGTTTTGGCACCACCAGCCATACTCTAAACAATGCACACGACCTGATGAAGCATCTTGATGTAGAAGTGAGTGAAATAGATATACGCAAGGCATCGTTGCAGGAATTTTATGATCTCGCGCGTGCTACTGGTTATCAACCGTTCGGAGAAATTGACCTTTTATCCAACCAGAACAACAATCTAGGTATTGATGATTTTATGCAACTGGTTAGTGCGATTCCAGAATCAGAGCAGCATGACCTGGTATTTGAAAACGTTCAAGCTCGCAGACGCACTGAGCTACTGATGAACATGGGTTTCGTACTTGGCACAGGCGACATGTCTGAGCTGTGGTTAGGATGGTGTACTTATAACGCCGATCATCAAAGTATGTATAACGTGAATTGCTCTATTCCAAAAACGCTGGTGAAATTCTTGGTTGAGTATGTAGCTGTGAACCAATTCGACGGAGAAGTTCAAGATACATTATTGTCAATTGCCAATACAAAGATTTCACCGGAACTACTACCTGTTAGTGAGTCAACTCAGGAGGCACAAAGCACTGAAGACACCGTTGGCCCATACGAGCTGCATGATTTCTTCATGTTTAATATAGCAAGATACGGCTTTAGCCCAAAAAAGGTGCTGTTTTTGGCCGATCAAGCAGAAGGTTGGTCTAAAGACTATTCAACAGATGAATTAAAGAAATGGCTTAAAGTCAATATAAAACGGGCTTTTAGCCAACAATACAAACGAGACGATGTTCCCAACGGGCCAAAAGTCGGATCGCTAAGCCTATCGCCTCGTGGCGACTGGCGTATGCCGAGCGATGCTTCTGCTGCTGCATGGTTAGACTCGCTGGACGAATAACTTAGCTTAAAAAAACAATGGCCCGTTTTTATTCAGTTATGTTAATTACATATTTTTAGACCAAAAACCAAAGCCACGCGCTAATCGAAATAATTGATACGATAGTGGATAGCAACACTGTGTTTGCCGCCGTAGCAATGCCGCGAGAATAAAAGTTAGCGAATAAAAATGCGTTTAACCCAACTGGCATGGCCGACATCAACACAACCACATCTCGGTGGAGTTCATTCAGACCCAGCAGCGTACAAACCACATACGCCATTACCGGTTGCAATGCCAGTGATATCACTGACAGCATTGACGCCTCGTGAAGCGAGTTCGACAGCGAATAACGCGTAAGTACACCGCCCAGAGCGAACAGCGCACAAGGTAAAGCTGCTGATTTAAGCATATCAACACAATCAGTTAGAATGATTGGTAGTTCAAGCCCAATCAAATTTACACTTAGCCCAAGCAGAATACCAATCATCAGGCTATTTTTTAAAGTGGTTTTAACAATCACACTGGCTGTATCCGCCGTCGAGCGACCATCAGCACGCACTTTCTCCATAACGGTTATACCTGCCAGATAACAAATTGGTGCATTAAGGGACACAAGTGCGAATGCGTATACCAGTGCTTCTTGCCCAAAAGCGCGATCAATTATCGGAGCACCAATCAGTAGCAAATTTGAATACAAGCTGGTAAAGCCAACCGCAACAGCTTGGCCTGGTCGCCGTCCGTAATATTGTTGAGATGAGAAGCAAGCCAAGCCAAAACATACACCTGCTGTGCCAAAATAGGCAACCAGCAAACGCCAGTCGTATGCTGTAGAGAGGTTAATAGTTGATGTTGCTCTAAACAATAAACAGGGAACTGCAATGTGAGTGGCGAAGCCCATCACCCCATCAATTGCATTGTCAGACAATATACAAAACTTGACGACAATAAAGCCCACAAACACAAGTAAAAAAACAGGACCAACAATATTCACAATAAGCGAAAACATGACGCAATTCGTTTTGCTAGTTACACACTGGGCTATTTTTTAATGCAAACGTAGTAGGCTGAAGCATCCTGCCCGGTCATATAATCATCGTGTTCAACCGCTACTCTGGTTACTGTTTTTGATTTGAGTAACAATGAAACTGAATCCATTACTTCTTTAAAATACATCTCTCTGCAACTGAATATAAAATGACCGGAAGGTCGCGTAATTCGTATCATCTCTGCAATAAAATACTGGTCGAACCTTTTTGTGTATACGCCTATTGATATTACCGCGTCATAGGTGTTGGATTCAGTAGCTATGGGGCCACTAAAATCCTTTATTTGAAGATCGGAGTAATGACCAGTCAAGGATGCTTTATCCAACATAGTGGATGAAAAATCGAAGCCATGTAACTGACCGTAACCTAGCTTATTCAACAAAGCGCCAACCAAACCAGTGCCACAACCAGCATCAAGAATCAGTGCGCTTTTATCAACTACTATTAACGACAACAACCGCACACCGACTGCAGGTGCAACATAACCGAAAGATTGCAAATCGTTGTCGTAGGTGTTCGCCCAATCTCGATATGTGCGTTTAACTTCTTCAGGGTCAGTGGCGCCAACGAGTCGGTTAACAATTGCGTTTAGCCTTTGTTCTTCATCCATTGCAGCGAGCCTGAAACTGAGTAAAGACAGGATACCCGTGCAAGCAATTTAGTGTTGGTATTTTTGGGCTAGATTAGCTTCTTATCAAACTTGGAGATAAAAACGGTGATGTTGTTTCCACGCAGGGAGGTGAAAACGGTGTGTTAATAATGCAGTAAGGCGGGTATTTGGCGCCGTTTCAAAATAAGCGCCAAATACCGCACCAATGTCAGTCTATTCGACAGTGTTTTTTAATTGCAGTGTTAGAAACAACGCATTGTCGCCTCGCTGTATTAACACCGGAACTGGCTTGCCGACCGGCAGAGTGTCAACTGCTTGTGCAAGGTTGTCGATGGTGTTTGCAGCAGCGCCATTTAACTTAACAATGACATCATCAACCTGAATACCTGAATCTGCTGCGACGCTTTCTGCCTCAAGTTCAACAACCCTCATACCCTGGTCAATTCCCATTTGATCAAGCTCTTGTTCAGAGACACTGGCTAAGGTCATACCCAATATTGAATCCGAATCGGCAGACGCTACAGACTCTACTCCCCGCTGACCGATCGTTACAACAAGGTCCAAATTGTCGCCATTACGAAAAACGGTCAAATTGGCCTTTTCGCCACTGCGTACCGAACCCACCAGTGACGGTAACTCACCAGATCGGTTGACAGTTTTGCCATTGAATGTGATAACAATATCACCCTCTTGAACGCCACCACGCTCGGCTGGACTACCTTCGCTAACACTGGAAACCAAGGCACCGGCTACACGATCGAGTCCAAATGACTCAGCCAACGCTGGACTAACATCTTGAATACCGACACCCAACCATCCCCGGTTAGTCGACCCACTCTCCTTCAATTGTTCAGCAACATTCATTGCAATATCGATTGGAATAGCAAAAGACAAACCTTGATACCCACCCGTTCTTGAATATATTTGCGAATTGATGCCAATGACCTCACCGTCGGTATTGAACAATGGGCCACCAGAATTACCCGGATTTACTGCGACATCTGTTTGAATAAATGGTACGTAGTCGGCCGACGGTAACGTTCTGGATACAGCAGATACGATTCCCTGAGTTGCCGTTTGGTCGAAACCAAATGGCGAGCCGATCGCTAAAACCCATTCGCCGACTGCAATATCATCTGAATTAGCAATACGTACTGTAGGCAACTGATCTGCATCTACCTTGATTAGTGCAACATCGGTTAAAGTATCAAGCCCAATCAATGAAGCTTCCAGCTCTGTTCTGTCGCGCAGTCTAACGGTAATATTCGCTGCATCATCGACAACATGCGCATTGGTAAGAATATAGCCGTCGTCAGAAACAATGAACCCTGATCCCACCCCTGATCGTGGGCTTGGCTCGCCTCGCTGTTGCGGACCCGGTTGCTCGAAAAAATGCCGGAACTGTTCTGGTATTTGTTCTAGATTAGGCTGACCGGATAAAGAAGCTGGTTGAACAGCAGGCGTTACAGCAATATTGACAACGGCACTCCCCTCATTTTCAACCAGGCTTGCAAAATCGGGTAAAGCTTGTGCGTGTACTTGAGCACCCGCACTAGCGCAAAGTAATATCCCAGCTGTTAAAATTGATTTAGAGTACTGAGTGTATTTTTTTGTATTGAGTTTCATAATTAAAATAAAGTCCAAATAAACTTGCTACCAATGACTGGTTAATCTGGAGTCAGTTTCGTTACTTGCAAGCAACGTTTGCAGCTGTTCACATTCGCTGTTCGAACAGGTTTTGTTTCTTTAAAAATAAACGGAATGATGGGGAACTAAATAGGCAGTAGCTAAGTTATTGAAAAATGTAATACTAAACCCCAATGTTTCTTTATAGCGTTTCAAGCTCTATAAAGCGGTATAATTCCACATGGCAAATAATGGGGTCCCACCAGATTTAGACGAGGCTTTCCAAGAACTGATCAATAAATTGCGTGGTCGCTCTGAACCTCCACAAAAGCGCCCAGAAGGTGCTGATCGCACCCAATCGCTTCCACCAAAAGACAACGCCACTATCGATACTGACCCATCAGACCAACCGAAACGCCGCAGGTACTTGCTTTATATTGTGATAGCAACTGCAATCTTGATATTTTTCGGAAACTACATTTTATCGGCATTAAAAGGGCCGTCAGGAAGTGTTGGCTCAAGCCTTAAAATAACCACTGAAAGCAACCCAACAAGCTCGTCAAACGACGATTTACCATCAAATACTCATTCAATCATCACTCAAATAAGTGATTTCTTCGGAGGAATAAATATGTTCGAATCCATGAGCTTAGCGCTGTTATTGGGCGCTGTAATTTTGCTCATCCTGTTCCTGCGCGCGTTTGTTCGCATTGTTCCTCAAAATGAGGCATACGTGGTGGAGCGACTTGGAAAGTACGATCGCACCCTGCTGGCAGGTTTTAACGTCACTATTCCAGTTATAGAGAAAGTGGCTTACAAACATTCGTTAAAAGAATACGCAGTCGATGTCGCCTCGCAGCATGCCATTACACGGGATAACGTCGTGCTCGGTATCGATGGTGTTCTATACTTGAAAATTATGGATGCGCGGGCAGCTTCCTATGGTGTTGAAAACCTGCAGTTTGCCATAACGCAGCTTGCGCAAACCAGTATGCGTGCTGAAATCGGTAAGCTTTCGCTGGACGATACCTTTGAATCGCGTGAAGTTATTAACGCGCAAGTTACTCGGGCAATTGACGAAGCATCTGAATCATGGGGAACTAAAGTACTACGGTACGAAGTCAAAGACATAACCCCACCAGCATCCATTTTGGAAGAAATGGAGAAGCAAATGGGTGCTGAACGTCAAAGACGTGTTGCAGTAACAACCTCTGAAGGTTATCGCCAAGCTCAAATAAACCAGGCTGAAGGTGATCGTCAGGCACAAATTTTACGTGCCCAGGGTACTGCTGAATCTTTAACAATTGAAGCCAGTGCACGTGCAGAAGCCATTACTAAAATTTCAGAGGCTATTAATGCGGAAGGTGGTTCTGCAGCGGTTGCTCAACAACTTGCAGAACAGTACGTTTCAGCGTTTGAAAAATTGGCGCGTGAAGGCACCATCGCCTTGCTGCCAGCAGACAGCACTGACGTAGCTGCTATGGTTGCCAAAGCCTATACCGCATTCAACGGTATTAAAACTGCCATGGGAACTGAGCAACCAACATCAAATAATACAACGTTCACTGGTGGCTAATTAGTATGATTTTAAACCCGTTTTGGCTTTTTCTAATCATCGGTATAGCGTTGATAGCCACCGAAGTACTGGTGTTTCAGTTTACCGCCTTTTGGTTGTTCTTTATCGGACTAGGCTCGTTAGTGGCTGCTGGTTATGCGTTTCTGTCCGCTGATGTAACTTACACCGCAACACTGATCGTTTTTCTTGTAGCTTCCGTGGCATTCACGATCCTGTTTTTTGCCCCTATACGTCGCTGGCAAAAAAAGCCTTCAGCTATGTCCGGTAACAATGCCGTGGGTCAGCAAGTCACCATAAAAGAATCAGTTGGACCTTCACGTCGTGGCACGGTCAGCTGGTCAGGCAGCGATTGGCAAGCTGAGCTTGCGCAGGGTGAATCGGCTACTTTATCAGTTGGAGATGCAGCAACGGTGGTATCGGTTGAAGGAATACGACTTCTTATCAAGCCTATCTAGCAAAACGAATATCTTTCCAGTAAAGTAAATCTCGATCGGCTTTTGGCTGTTTGGGCGCAGCATTAATAGTTAATCGATGCTGTACATTCCATGACAAACAATCCGTATAAATCACCGGAGTCTGACCCACTTGCGCCAGAATTTAATGAGCAGGGACAACAGTTCTATGTTGTTTCAAAATTAAAATTCACGCTGTTGTATTTTTCGACATGGGGCTTTTATGCGTACTATTGGCTATTTATTAATTGGTATAGACATAGAAAATCAACAGGGGTCTCCGTTTGGCCAATCGCTAGAGCCCTGTTTCCAATTTTCTTTACTCACACCCTCATTTTTGCAATTGACGAGCGATTAAAAGAAAAAAAGATCGACCATAAATGGAATCCGCCACTGTGGGCCACGATGTATGTTCTGTCTGGGCTTGCATATGGTATTTTCACCATGCTAAACGAATTTTCGTTTGGCAATTCTGCAGCTCACCTAAAAACATATGAATCTATCGACACCATCATTCATTGCACCACTATATTGATTGATTTTTTCATTTTGCTCCAAGTGCAAAAAGCGATAAATGTTGGTCACTCAGACCCGACCGGGTTTTCCAACAATAGATTAACGATATTCAACTATGCCTGGATGCTTGCAGGATTGTTGGTATGGGCAATTAGCTTTATAGCATTGGCCCACACATATGGTTTGCTGGATATAAGTGACTTACTGGTGCGATATACCTTTCCATAAAAGATAATTCAATGCAATTCTGGAATTCGACTTAACTTTTTATCCCTAACATACGTTGGTTAGCGACATCGTCTGTCCCACCATCCGCAAAGTCATCGAATGCTTTTTCAGTGACTCGAATAATATGATCGCGCACAAACTGAGCCCCTTCTACCGCCCCATCTTCAGGGTGTTTCAAGCAGCATTCCCATTCAACCACCGCCCATCCGTCGAAATCGTATGCAGATAATTTTGAAAAAATACTTTTAAAATCTGTTTGGCCATCACCAAGACTTCGAAAACGACCAGCTCTATCTACCCAATTTTGAAAACCCGAGTACACACCTTGCTTACCAGTCGGATTGAATTCTGCGTCTTTTACATGGAACATTTTTATACGCTCATGATAAATATCGATATTAGCCAGATAATCGAGCGCTTGTAGTACATAGTGTGAGGGGTCGTACAGCATGTTACATCGCGAATGATTATTGACCCGTTCCAAAAACATTTCGAACGAAATGCCATCGTGCAGATCTTCACCTGGATGAATTTCATAGCAAATATCGACGTCGTTTTCTTCAGCTACATCGAGTATAGGGCGCCATCGATTCGCCAACTCATCGAATGCTGTCTCGACCAGTCCGGCAGGTCGCTGCGGCCAGGGATAAATATATGGCCATGCCAATGCCCCTGAAAACGTTGCATGCGCATGAATATCCATATTGTTAGATGCTTTTATGGCTTTAACCACCTGCTCAACCGCCCACTTCTGACGTTGTACAGGGTTGCCTCGTACCTCTGGAGCTGCAAAACCGTCGAAAGCATCATCGTAGGCCGGGTGAACAGCCACTAACTGACCTTGCAAATGAGTCGAGAGCTCCGTCACTTGCACACCATTGTTTTTTGCAATACCTTTGAACTCATCACAGTAGTCTCGCGATTCAGCTGCTTTATCCAGATCGATCAGGCGACTATCCCAACTAGGCACTTGCACACCTTCATAGCCGCACTCTGCTGCCCACTTTGTGATTGCATCCCATGAGTCAAACGGGGCTTCGTCTCCGGCAAATTGAGCCAGAAACAATGCAGGGCCTTTGATCGATTTCATTGATAGTTTCCTAATTTATTCAGCGGTGTTGTTTCAGTTTAGTCAACAGGGAAATGTAGAGATTAATCTAATCCTTCAAGTAGCAAAGCAATCGCTTCTGCGCCAGGGTCGTTGTGGCCTTTAAGTTTGTCAGCAGAAATGTAACTTGCCCGACCAGCCTTTGCTCGCACTATAGTAGAGGTAAAATCAGCCCCGTCTCTGGCTGCCTTCCTGGCCGCTCCCAATCCATCAGGCAGCGCCTCCAGTGCCGGCTTGAGAGCGTCTATCATAGTACGATCACCTGGTCTGGCGCCACCGACCTGTTGAATCCTTTCCAGCCCGGCGGTCAACGAACCAGCCGCATCTTGCCCTGTAGCGGACGCGTCGCCAGCTGCAGCAAAGAAAATAGCCAACAAAACCCCGGAGGAACCTCCCATGGTTTGACTGAGCTGCATACCCATGGCTCGATACAACTGTGTCATGTCGGCCAACGGTAGCTCATCAAGCGAGCTCTTCATCGCTCGGGCTGCCGATGCCAGAGTTGAACCGGTATCACCATCGCCTGATCGAGCGTCAAGGGCGTTTAATGCTTTTTCGTGGCTAATTAAAATGTCACAACACTGACTGATAAATGCTTTGCGCTCGTCATTAGCCGACGGAACTGCTTTTATTGGCGACAGGCCATCTGGCAATGGCAAGACCTTGGGGCTGTGCAGTGCTTGCATCCCGGGCCAGGCCACTGGCATAACATCGGCCGCCAGCAATGAACGGTTGGTGTCTGTTAAGGGCAATAGCGAAATAGAAAAACCACGCATATCAAGCGAGGTCATAAGCTGTGCAGGACCAACAATATACATAAGGTTTTTAGCAAGAGAGGAGTTCAGTAATTCGTTTGTGAGTATCGACATTTCAAGTGGGGTCGCACCGCCCAGATTGTTCACCAACGCAACATAGTCTCCAGATAATTGCTTTGCCGCCAGTTTATCGATGACTTGAGTAATCGCTTTCTCTGCACCAATAAATTCGACTTGTTCAACACCAGGTTCACCATGAATACCCAGACCAAGCTCTGCCATACCTTCACCAATTCGTTCCTCTTTAGGCGACCCCGGAATGGTGCATGTATTTAGCGACATACCAATACTAATGACCTCTTTGATAACCCCTTGGGCAGCGTCGGAAACCTCTTGCAGCGAGGCACCCTGCTCAGCCAACGCACCAGCAACTTTATGCACAAACAAGGTTCCTGCAACACCACGCGCCTGTGGTAAATCTGGCAAAGCTATATCATCGTCGACCACAACCATGTTCACTTCCAAACCAAATGCTCGCGCACGTTCGGCGGCCAATCCAAAGTTCAAACGATCGCCAGTGTAGTTTTTTACAATAAGCAAACAACCGGCTTTGCCAGTGACTGCGAGAATGCCAGCCAATACAGCATCAACAGATGGCGATGCGAATACATCGCCACATACCGCAGCTGTTAATAAACCCTGGCCCACGAATCCTGCATGTGCAGGTTCGTGACCCGACCCACCGCCCGAAACCAGTGCCACTTTACTTTTATCCCAATCCGTTCTGACCACTACCTTTATATGGGGGTAGCCATCTAAACGAGCTAGCTTGTCACTGCTGCCTAATAATCCATCAACAGCTTCGGTTACCAGCGTTTCTTTTGTATTGAAAAATTGATTCACTGTTATCTCCTTAACTTACTCGCTCACCTAGCGCATTAAAAAACAATGGTTTCCGCAGCGACACCTTAACGCTATCGCCCGTCACCAATCCGGAATGCGGCTCAACCAACGTGACTATTACTTGATCGGCAATACTCAAATGCAATCTTGTTTGATCTCCCAGCGGTTCTATGCGTTTTACCAAGGCACTGAAATGGGGAGTCTCGCCAGGGTTATTTACAATGATGTTTTCTGGACGAAGTCCAACTGTCGTAACACCATGAGGTGCATTATCTTTAAAATTTGATGCATCAATATCAGACGAAATAGAGTCAATAGGCACAATATTTATACGAGGCAAACCTAATCGCGAAGCAACATATTGACTCACCGGATTTTCATAGATTTCTCTAGGCGTGCCAAACTGCACCAATTTACCTTCGTCTAATACACCAACATGGGTCGCCATTGTCATGGCTTCAATTTGATCGTGAGTCACGTATAGAAAGGTTGCTCCCAGGTTAGCCTGCAGATGCTTAAGTTCAAGTCGCAACTCAGATCGAAGTTTAGCATCGAGCGAACTTAGTGGTTCGTCCATAAGAAATATAGATGGGCTACGTACTAGCGCTCTGCCAATAGACACACGCTGCATCTCGCCGCCGGAAAGCTCCGTCGCCTTATTGTTGAGCTTGTCGGTAATTTGTAAAACAGCAGCCACCTCATTGATTCGTTTGGTTATGTCTGCTTTGGCCATCCGTAAAATAGGCGACTTAAGAGGAAAAGCGAGGTTGTCTTTCACACTTAAATGTGGATACAGCGAGTATTGTTGAAATACCATCGCTACATTGCGCTGCGCAGGAGTGGCAGAAACAACACTTTCACCAGCTACGCAAATGTCGCCCTTATCGGCCGTTTCCAACCCGGCTATAAGTCGTAAGGTTGTCGTTTTACCGGCACCTGTTGGTCCGAGCAACACCACAAAACTGCCGTCGGGTATGGTCAGATCGATTGAGTCAACTGCTTGAACACTGGTTTTGCCCGTGCCAAACGTCTTTGATACGTTGTGTAGCTCAACAGTCGCCACGCTATGCCCTCACCTGATCACGTTGTGAAGCCAACACTGAACCTGATGTTTTATCGAATATCTTTATCGCATCCGGTGTGAACTGAAGCGCTACACTTGCGCCGACTTGTACATCAATATCTGCGCTGATGCGAGCTTTGGTCGCACCATGAGCCGTGTCCAGAGTGACTACTTGTGTTGTTCCAAGGTATTCACTTGTAACAATACGCCCCCTAAACTCACCTGCATCGTGTAAAGACACATGCTCTGGCCGAATACCAAGTACAAGCTCACCTTGCCCACCTTCAAGCATCCTGGGTATTACAAATTGGCCTTCGTCGAATCTCAGTTCGGTTTGCCCTGCGGACACGGCACCAGTAAACGGTAATAAATTCATCGCAGGAGACCCGATAAAGCTAGCTACAAATAATGTTGCAGGGTCGTCGTGCACTTCTTGTGGTGTCCCGAACTGCTCCACTACACCATTGTTCATAACCACAATTTTGTCGCCCATTTGCATGGCTTCAAGTTGATCATGCGTTACGTAGACGGTAGTTGCATTCATGCGATCGTGTAAGGCCCTAAGCTCTTCGGCCATGTGCTCACGAAACTCGGCATCAAGTGCACCTAAGGGTTCGTCCATTAAAAATGCTTGCGGGTCTCGCACAATAGCGCGGCCCAATGCAACGCGTTGTCGATCACCGCCTGAAAGCCCACCAACAGGACTCGATAAAATGCCTTCGATATTCAGTATTTTTGCGACTTCGGCTACTTTTGCCTTGACATCTTTGCCTCGCATTCCCTGGCTGATAAGCGGGTAACTCAAGTTACGACGCACGTTCATGTGCGGATACAAAGCAAACATTTGAAAGACGAACGCGATATCACGCTTTGAGGCTGGTAAATTGCTCACCTCTTCATTACCAATATGTATCTCACCGGCACTGGGTAATTCCAAACCAGCGATCATGCGTAATGTCGTTGTTTTTCCACAACCTGATGGCCCGAGTAGCATAAAAAACTCGCCATCTTCAATAGTGAATGTTGAGCACTTAACGGCATTAAAATCACCAAAGTCCTTTCGCAGATTTTTTATTCTTATCTGTGCCACAGCCTATTCTCGAAAATGACTTACAACAATAAACAAGACAGTACCCACGAGCGTGGTTATAAAGGAATAAGTGAATGCCCACATGACAAAAGGTTGCATTAACATCACCACTCCAACGGCAATGATAATGGTTGCCACTATTTCCCACGGCCCGCGCCTTAACCCAAACAGGCCTGAAATAAAACCAATCATTTTCTAACTGCTCCAAATGTTATACCGCGTAACAAATGTTTTCGAAGCAAAACAGTGAATACCAATACCGGCAACAGAAATAGCGTGGCTCCTGCTGCCATAGCAGGCCAATCCAAGCCCCCAACGCCTATGATGGTCGGTATAAATGGTGGCGCGGTCTGCGCTGTACCCGTTGTCAACAACACCGCAAACGCATACTCGTTCCAGGCAAAAATCAAACAGAAAATAGCTGTAGACGCAATACCGGTTGCTGCCTGCGGAAGTACCACCTTATAAAAGGCCTGAAAACGCGTGTACCCGTCAATTAACGCTGCTTCCTCGTATTCTCTGGGTATTTCGTCTATGAACCCTTTCAGTAACCATACTGCAAGGGAAATATTCACCGCCGTATAGAGCAGAATCATCCCCAAATGCGTATCTGAGAGGCCTATTTTTCGATACATGAGAAATATGGGAATGGCGACGGCAATAGGTGGCATCATGCGCGTGGAGAGAATGAAAAAAAGTAAATCATCTTTCAGCGGAATTTTAAATCGAGAGAATGCGTAGGCAGCCAGAGTGCCAAGAAATATAGAAAGAAACGTTGACCCAAAACCAATAATGACAGAATTTAAAAATCGCGCTCCGTATTTGGATTTTCCTGCGATTACCATGTCTCGATTACGCACAATTTCTTGTGCAAAGTTCTCGGGCGGTGGTAGCTCTGCTAAACGCTCCGGTGTAACTCGGGTTCTGGTGGTAAATAGATTGACGTAGCCTTCCAGCGACGGTTCAGAAAAAATCTTTGGTGGATAGCTGATGCTGTCGGGAGGGGTTTTAAAGCCAGTCATGAATACCCATAGCAGCGGTACCAGAGTTATCATCGCATAAGCTATGACTAGAAACGCAGCAACTCTCTTCTGGCGTTTCGATGGGTCTGTAATGGAGTAGCTCACCGGTTTTTCACCTTATTGAGAGCCTTTACATAAATACTGGCAAGCCCAAACACCGTAACGAATAATATGATCGCAAACGCCGACGAATAGCCGGTACGCCACTTTTCAAATGCTTCTCTTTTCAAATTTATTGAGGCAAGTTCTGTCGTTGAACCTGGCCCCCCGCCAGTGAGTTGCACAACCAGATCGAACATCTTGAAGTTTTCGATACCTCTAAACAATACCGCCAACATAAGAAATGGCAATACCATAGGCACAGTGATTGTCCAGAACTGCCTCCATTTTGATGCACGATCAATCTCGGCGGCTTCGTAGATATAATCCGGAATTGATCGTAGACCAGCCAAACATATCAACATAACAAACGGCGTCCACATCCAGGTATCAACGATGACAATGGCCCACGGAGCAAGGCTTACCGAGCCAAGCATTTCAAATGAAGACGGGTCAACTCCTGTGAAAAAACTAACAACGTAGTTAAACAATCCGATTTGCGGCTGATAGAAAAACGTCCAAAAATTACCGACAACTGCTGGCGACAACATCATTGGCAATACGATAATTGTTGTCCACAAATCATTACCCCTGAATTTTTTATTTATAAGCCATGCGAGCGTAAAGCCGATAAGCACTTGTAAAACAATCGTCCAGATAAGAAAGTGGGCCGTTGCCTGCATATTTAGCCAGATATCGGCATCGTTAAGAATGCGTTCGTAATTCCTGAAACCAATATATTTTATTTCGCGATTTGGTCTGTTGGCTTTGTAGTTAGTGAAACTGAGATAAACAGTCCATAGCAATGGAAAGATATTGATGGCAAGCAATAAAAAAACGGTGGGTCCGACAAACAACCATGCAATGGCCTTATCGGAAAGCCCTTTAACTGTTTTGCCAGCTTTTGGTGAATGCAATTTAGCTGATCCGTTCGACATTACAAAACGCTCTTGAAGATTCGAAAAATTGCATTGATTTGTGTGTGGATATTCTGATTTAACTAGCCACTCACTGTGCAAGGCTACACAGTGAGTGTGCTGTCATTAAAGGCGACTATAGTTTTCCTTCATCCTCAAAAACTTCTGTCCAGTCCTCGATCAACAAATCCAGCGCTTCCTGAGCCGTGCCTTTATCAGCGACAACATAATCGTGCAGCCGTTTTTGCATGGCCAGCAGCAATTCAGCATACGCTGGTTCCTGCCAGAAATCCTGAACATTCGCCATTGCTTCCAGGAAGTCTCCTGCAAAAGGTTGACTGCTAACAAACCCTGGGTCGTTAAGTACTGAGTTATGGGCGGAATAGCCACCAACTGACCACCACTTTGCCTGAACGGCCGGGTCTGCAAACCATTTTATGTACTCAAGCGCTGCGTCTTGCTTTTCCGAATAACTGACCACAGAGATGCCCTGCCCGCCCAGTGTTGAGCCAGGGTTGTTTTGTGGCGGATTAACAAAGAAATCGATTTTATCGCCACCGGTATTTGGATCGGCGTAAAGCCCTGGAAAGAATGCAAACCAGTTCATTGCCATAGCTACCTGACCCGATTTAAAGGCATCCAAACTCTCTCCCATGTAGGAATCTGTGTATCCAGGTGGGGTACAACATTTGTACAACTCTTTATAAAATTCGAGCGCTTCTACTGCAGCCGCAGAATTCACAGCACCTTCCATATCGTACTCGCCGGGTGTATTTTCATATTTGAAACCCCATGCATACAAGGCACCTGTTGCGCCCATGGTTATACCCTCTGAACCACGTTCAGTGAATATAGCTGTGCCATACACTTTCTTGCCGTCTATTTCGCGCCCCTGGAAAAATTTGGCTATTTCCAATAATTCCTTTTGTGTTTTGGGTTCTGCTAAATCGCGGTCGTATTCAGATTTAAACTCTGCTTGCAGTTCTTCATTTTCGAACCAGTCTTTACGATAAAACCATCCGTTGGCATCTCCCATTGCAGGTAGAGCATAGTAATTAGGCGTACCTTTTGGCCAAGTTGAATAGGCATACACAGTGGCTGGTGCAAAGTCATCCATGCTGATGTCAGCTGAATCAAAAAAATCGTTTAACTTAACGTAGTGGTTCGACTCGGCACCGCCGCCTATCCATTGGCTGTCACCGATCAGCAGATCGCACAATTGACCTCCCGAATTTAGCTCGTTGAGCATTCGATCAGCAAAGTTTGGCCAGGGTACAAATTCAAAACTCATTTTGTGACCGCTCTGAGCTTCAAAATCTTTGCTTAACTCTACAAGTGCATTGGCTGGATCCCACGCTGCCCAGCAAAGGGTCAGGTCTTCAGCCATGGCCGGCGCTGAACCCATTCCGGCACCAACACAAAGCAAAGCAGATGCAAGTTGTTTTATTTTCACGCTATATTCCTCCAATTGTTGAGCGGCCGTTTTTTCGACCTTAGCCTAGCAGACTAAAACTTGAGGTACGTACCTCAAAATTGTATTATGAAGCGTAACCATGAAGATTAATTTTGTCCATAACCTTTTTGTCTAAGAACTGCTAACTGGCCTACTTGCGTGTTGGTGCTCTAGAAAAACAGCTGAAAGGCGCTGTTTACGCGGGTGCCTCAATGCGTAAGTCGTTGAACAACAATCAAGTAAGCCAGTTAGCGACAGATGCGCTTAAACAGACACGAGAACTGTGATGCGACCTACCACTAATGATTTGGCACGTGAAGCTGATGTGAGCCTGGCAACCGTTGATCGAGTTCTTAATGACCGGGCTGGTGTCAGTGCCAAAACACAGGCTCGTGTCAATGCTGCAATTAAGAAATTAGGCTACACCCGAGATGTGACTGCAGCGAACCTGGCAAAAAAACGCCAGTACAAACTGATTTTCGTGCTCCCTGACGATTCGTCCCAATTTCAAAAAACCCTTACTGAAGAAATCGAGTCGGCATCAATACGGGCCTCATCAGAGCGTTCAAGCATTCAGCTTATAAAGGTGCCGCCGAATGACCCACATGCATTGGTAAAAGAATTGAGAAAATGTCAGCGCAGACGTGTTGACGGTATTGCGATTATGGCGCCGGAAACCCCTCAAGTACGAGATGCCATTAGCGAACTAAAAGAAAACAATATTGCCGTTGTAGCGCTGGTGTCTGACCAACCAAAAAGCCAATGTGATCATTTCATTGGAATCAACAATGTTGCAGCAGGCAGAACGGCTGCAAAGTTGATGGGTAGGTTTGTACCTAATAAGCCCGGCAAAATTATAGTGATCACAAATTCCTTGCAATCACATGACAGTGTTGATCGAAGACTGGGTTTTGACGAAACCATGCGTGAGCGTTTTTCTCATCTCATGGTGTTACCAACACTGGAAGGACACAATGACAGAAACAGAGTCAAGCAAGCGCTAACCAACGCTACGCGTAATTACGACAATGTTGTTGGCGTTTATTCTCTGAGTTCTGGAAATCGAGCCATTATGCAGGACCTCGCATCTGACAAGTTTCCAGCCCCGTTGGTCGTTGTTGCCCATGAGCTAACCAGCCACACCCGAAAAGCGCTCCAGAATGAGTCTATCGATGCAGTAATAACCCAGAACACTGGCCATATCGTTCGAAGTGCGGTGCGGGTTCTCAGGGCTAAAAGCGATCAAGTGGAAATAGACAGCTCGCAAGAGCGCGTTCGAATTGAAATCGTTTTGAAAGAAAACTTGGGCTAAACACCGAACAGTATGACTGTCTATTTTTGAGCACAAAGGCAATAGCCGCCAAACTAATCTACCCCGCTTATAGTGTTTTACAGACAGCTTGTATTCGTTCACAGAATACCCACTTGATTGCAGTGTAGTTCAAAAGTACAAAGCTCCCCTTTATAGTACTATGCTTGTTAGATTGACAAGCATATTTCAGAGACTAACTGCATGGCCACGAATTCACCAGAAACTGCCCGAGCCAAGAATCCAAAACTCGCCTGGGAAGACCCTTTTCTGCTCGAAGAACAATTGAGCGAAGAAGAGCGGATGATTCGTGACACGGCGCGTAGTTACTGTCAGGACCGCTTGATGTCGCGCGTAGTTGATGCCAATCGAAACGAAGTGTTCGATCGCAATATTATGAATGAATTTGGGGAGCTGGGCTTATTGGGTTCAACCATTCCTGAACAGTATGGTGGTGTTGATGCCAGCTATGTATCCTATGGCTTGGTAGCCCGTGAAGTTGAGCGTGTAGACAGCGGTTATCGCTCAGCTATGTCGGTTCAATCCAGTTTGGTCATGCACCCTATTTTCGCATACGGCACCGACGCACAACGCGAAAAATACTTACCCAAACTTGCCACTGGTGAACATGTTGGGTGCTTTGGCTTAACCGAACCCGATCATGGATCAGACCCGAGCAGCATGCTTACTCGTGCGAAAGTTGTTGATGGTGGTTATTCTTTATCAGGCGCTAAAAACTGGATTACTAATTCTCCTATTGCAGATGTGTTTGTCGTCTGGGCAAAATCAGATGCGCACGAAGGTAAAATCAAAGGCTTTGTACTTGAAAAAGGTATGAAGGGATTATCTGCACCAAAGATCGAAGGCAAATTCAGTTTACGTGCCTCGATAACAGGCATGATCCACATGGACGAGGTTTTTGTCACTGAAGATAATTTGTTACCCAATGTCAGCGGCCTGCCGGGACCATTCGGTTGCCTGAATCGAGCGCGCTATGGTATTTCATGGGGCAGTATGGGAGCTGCAGAATTTTGCTGGCACGCAGCCCGGCAATACACTATGGACCGCAAACAGTTTGGCCGCCCGTTAGCGCAAAATCAGTTAATTCAGAAAAAACTTGCTGACATGCAAACTGAGATATCGCTCGGACTTCAAGGCTGCTTGCGTCTTGGTCGTCTATTTGATGAGCACAGAGCGCCAGCAGAACTTATCTCACTAATGAAACGCAACAACTGCGGTAAAGCGCTCGATATCGCTCGAGTAGCACGCGACATGCACGGCGGTAATGGCGTTTCAGATGAATACGGTGTTATCCGCCACGTGATGAATCTGGAGGCTGTCAACACTTACGAAGGTACACACGATATTCATGCTCTAATACTTGGCAGAGCACAGACCGGATTGCAGGCGTTCTTTTAGAAGTATTTTATAATTTGGTGCTAGAGAATTGGCTAGTTGATATTTCCACTGGCTGTAATCCAGCATTTTTCGCCGAAATCAGAGCAACACTTCGTCCATCAACCAGCGCTTAAAAGCGATAACACATGGATCACTCTGGGCACCATCAAGGCTTACCACATGATATCCGTGCTCTACTTCCATCGGCATATCAAATATTCGTACCAAGTGGCCTTTATCAATATCGTATTGAGACAACTTATCGAGCGTTAGCACTACCCCTTGCCCCTCGATAGCTGCTGACAACGCAAGTTGCACACTATTGAAATAAAGGTTGCTCTGGCAAGTTACTTTTTCCATTCCTGCGTTTTTAAACCAACTTTTCCATTGGGGTCGTCCTTCATACGGGCTTTCATCATGTAAAAGTGTGTGATGAATGAGATCTTCGGGTTTCTCAAGGGACGGACCATTTTTGTTCTGAAGCAAGGCTGGGCTACATAAAGTGATTGCATCGACTTCCATAATTCGATCGACTACACATCCAGGATAATTGCCGCTGCCAAAGCGTATGGCAACATCGATATTATGCGCCTTTAATATTTCAGCGCTCAATGAGGGTGCGGTTGCTTCGGAATCGATCAAGCTGGCACTGCCAGAAATACGAAGATCTATTTCAGGGTGAGCGTCACGAAACCTGTGCATGCGCGGCATCAACCACTTGGATGCGAAGGTCGGCGATGCCCAGATATTAAGCTCAAGCTGTGCCGGCCCATCGGTAATCTGATGAACGGCAGCGTACAAACTATCGAACCCGTCCTGCATCTGGTCCAAACCGGCTCGACCCGCGTCGGTAAGCGTCAGACCACGATGCAGCCGATGAAACAGTTGCACACCTAGTAAGTCTTCCAGAGTTCTAATTTGCTGACTAACAGCAGCGGGTGTTACATGCATTTCCTCCGCAGCCTTACTAAAACTACCGTGCCTGGCAGCCACAACAAAAGCGTGGAGTGCATTAAAGGGTAGCGGTCCGGCCATCAGAAGTTGCCTATAGATTTTCTAATCATGGGTGCAAAAAACTATCGTTTGTAGAGGCTGCCGATAGCCTTTATCTTCCTTGCGTGAAGCCGAAACACTGTATAGGTTTCGAGCTCGGAACACTTGTAACTTTACTCGAATGAGAGAATAAAATGTTTAAACAACTTAAAGCCTTTGGCACAATTTACGAAAATTACATGATCAGACGCGGTCGTATTGCAGCTCGCAGAATACTGTTAATGCAAGACAAAAAGACGCTACAAGACATTGGTATTTTACGTGACGAGCTGCTTGGCGGCATTCAAAACTGGCCATGGGATGGCTCGGCAACCAAGCAGAAGCTGGACAGCCAGCGAATTAAACAACTTAAGGCTATTCGTGAGCTAAGTCATTACTCAGATCGTGAACTGCAAGATATTGGCATCAATCGCGGCATGATCACTGACGCCGTTATAAACGGGCGCCCGACCTACGATACCGACCAACCAACGCACAGCCCAACTGGCAGCGGAGCACGACAGGAAGTCGCATAAAACGGTCAAATATTAATGTTAACCACGGGATATTGATCTGATGAAATACTGTGTGGGCGAGCACATTTGCTGTACGGGCAAATGTGCTTAGCTGCCGCAGAACAGAATACTCGGCGTGAATATTGCCATTCAACTGAATTTGTACAACCGAATGCTGTGAGCACCTAAAACCCGGGGAACAATTAGGTTTTAAAGCGGAACCGGTTCCAACAAAGGCTCGTCGCGCCCCATAGACTCTTTTTTATTTGCAACATAGTCTGCCAGCGCCTCTTTAACTGCCGGGTCAATGGCTGGCTCTTCATATTCATTCAACGCTTTTTGCCAAACTTCCGTTGCTCGTGTTGTGGCATCTTTTGCTCCTGCCAATTGCCAATTCTCATGATTCTGCCAATCACTCAAAATGGGTTCGTAAAAGGCTGATTTAAAACGTTGCATAGTATGATCGCAACCAAAAAAATGGCCACCAGGACCTACCTCCTCCATTGCGTCCAATCCAATTTCGTCTAATGTAATGGTTATTGGTTGAAGCATCTTTGACATATGCTGCAACATTTCACAGTCCTGAACCAGCTTCTCGAAAGAGGCTACCAGACCACCTTCAAGCCAACCTGCGGCGTGGTATATCAGATTGCCATGCCCCATTACAGCACTCCATAATGACATCTGAGTTTCCCATGTGGCCTGACTATCGGTTGTATTGGACGCATTACAAGCGCTAGTACGATACGGTAACTTATAACGTCTGGCGAGCTGACCGCTGGCGATATTAGCCAACGCATTTTCAGGAGTACCAAAAGCGGGTGAACCTGATCGCATATCGACGTTAGATGTAAATGCGCCATAAACCACAGGTGCACCCGGACGGGTTAACTGAACCAACGCAATACCCAGTAGAGCTTCGGCATTTTGTTGCACTAGCGCTCCGGCCATTGTAGCCGGTGTCATAGCACCCATTAAAGTAAACGGGGTTACCACCGTGGGCTGACCCAGCATTGCCATTTGCATAGCACCATAGGCCATCGAATCATCCAGTTTGCGCGGAGAATTGATATTAATGTTGGTCATGACCGATGGTACATGCTGAATTTCATCGAGGCTCATACCTTTGGCAATGGCATTGAGCTCTACAGCATCTCTGGCACGCCCCCCACCAATACCAGTGGCAAGCATGGCTTTATCAGCTAACACAAGATTGTAGTAAGTGGTATCCAAGTGCCGCGTGTTTACCGCCAGATCAGTTGGCGCCAGTGCCTGGTTACCAAAAAATGAGATGACGTTAAAATGCTGTCCCAAGCGAATGAGTTTCTTATAGTCTTCGATATTGCCAGCACGTCGCCCATTAACGCAGTCGTGTACGTTGGGAGGACCTGACACCAACCCAAAATTAATCGCATCACCGCCGCAGATAATGGCGTTTTCCTTATTGCGCGGTTCAAGACTAAATGACTCCGGCGCACTGGAAATAGTTTGCATCACCAACTCACGCTCCATGCGCACGATACCCTTGTTCGACACCGCAGCGCCGGCATCCCTGAATTTCTGGAGCGCTAGCTCACCCATCACTTCAATACCCTGCTCTTCTAGCAAACGCATTGATGCAACATGGATGTCTTCCAGTTGCTCTTCACTCAAAGGCCTGAGTGCTTGAAAGGGACTGCGCAACTGCATGCGTGGCATTTGTGGGATAGTTGCACTAGCGGGGGCTGGCCTTCTTTTTCGGCGTTTCCTAGGCCGAATTGATGCAGCTGCTGAATCGGTAGTTCTATCGTTCTTACTCATTTTTTTCTCAACCCAGTCCAGCTAACTTGCCGTATAAATTCGTCAGTGTGGATAAAACCAGCGATCTTTACCGCATTGTTGACTATTAGCGTCACTTTGGCAAATAAGTAACCAAGGACGCTGAATTGAATACAACAGGAATAAACGTGCTGCTGTGCCTGCAAGTACGATTCTCATAATCACGATTTTGTCGCTACTTACAATCTTATCGACCAAAGTCAACCGCGACATCAGCCACCTTTGTATATACTTTAGCAATAGACAATTCTGAAAATACCCAATGAAAAACGACCTTTCGAGACTCCTAAACCTCAGCCAACACCCAATTAGAGATAAACAATATGCTATCCAATGCCAACAATTGTTAGATAAAGACGGTGTGTTGCTGCTTCGCGACTTACTGACCGATGCCGCTGTAGATTCCATCCGACTTGAAGGTGAACAGAACGCTCACCTGGCATACTTTAAAGATAGTTCTCATAATGTCTACCTCGCCGACAAGGACACAAACTATGCCGCAGAGCACCCTAGAAATCGATGTGTCACCTCATCCAAAGGTTGTATAACTACAGATCAAATCCCGGCGACATCTGTGCTGCAGGAGCTCTACAACAGTGAAGCATTTAAGCAATTTTTATGCGTAGTGCTGGCAGAGCCTGGACTTTACGAATACGCCGATCCACTTTCATCGATCAATCTTCACTATGCCGCTGATGGCCAAGAACTTGGCTGGCACTTTGACAACTCCTCTTTTGCTATCACACTGTTAATTCAAAAACCAGAAGGCGGTGGTGTTTTTCAGTATGTAAAAGATGCTAGAAATGCCGATGCCGGTGATATGAACTTTGAACTTGTTGGTAAGGTATTGGATGGGCAAATTTCCGTTGACACACTTGATATAAATCCAGGTGACTTGGCACTGTTTCGTGGTCGAAACTCGCTGCACCGCGTGACACCAACCAGCGGTGATACTACGCGGATGCTAGCTGTGCTTGCCTATAATACCGAGCCAGGTATTAGTTTATCAGCGTCGGCTCGTACCACATTTTATGGACGCCAAGATTGAACCCAACCGAATTTGACTTTGGCGTGATTCATGAACTCAACGTTTGAATCACAGGCAAATACATGCGTTACTCAATTAGCAACCTGTTACCAAGTGCGCTAATTAGATCTGCATCTTACCGCTCAATGCCTTGATTAAAGCATCAGCAGACATAGACTCCGTTTCAATGATACTGAGTAAAGCCGGTGGCGATACGCTGTAGTCGTACTGTCGCAAGCTTGTATCGGTAATCACATAAAGTATATTCGCGGACGTGATATATCGGTCAACACCGCCAGTAGCGATCACATCGTTACAATCGACATCACGGATCACGTCCACAAATAACGGATTAGCTGGATCATCTAAGTTATATTGCTTTAACCCAGCCGGCCCATCACAAACAAACAAGCGGTTGTCTATCGCGACCAGGCCCTCAGGCGATAGCATCCCGATCTCCTTAACCAGCTGCGGGTTTCTTATATCAGCCAGATCAACCACATTCATTTGGTCGGCAACCTGATTACTCGCCTGAGGATCATTTTTAAGCGTCACATATGCATATCCATCTTTTGCGACGACTGGGTCAATGGTACGGGCATGCGTCAAACCACCTACCACGCTCGGATTGGCCGGGTCGCTGTTGTCCAGAATATGAATGCCATCCGCTGCACCGACCAACAGATAATCTTCGTACGGAAACAACGTCTGTATACCCCAATCAACCGGTACGGTTGCCCATGGGTTGGGTATCTTGGGAATGTCAATCAGAAATAGTTGTATCTTGTTGTCTGCAATTGCGTACAGATAATCATCCTGAATTGCCATGCGTGAAGTTGAACCGGCAACGCCTGTTACACTACCAGTACTTCCAGAAGAAGAACTGCCTTCACCTTCACACGCACTAACTACCACCAATACAAAAGCAATCGTAGCCACACGCACAATATTCGTATTAATAATGAGATTCATGTTCTCCCCCTATCGGTATCCAACAACAACGCCGAGACTTTTATCAATTTCCCCAATCAGTTCTACATCGTCAGGAATATTCTGTCTTGAGTTGTACGGAAACACGCCTTCTACTCGACTAACCTCAAAGATGTTTTCAATATCACTGATATCTATCGTAACCAGATCTATGTAGCTGTCTGCATAGAGCGCACCGTCTCTGATTGCAATGTCCAAATTGCCTGGAATTTCGATAAACCCAAGCCGTTTTGGAGAGGCAGGATTACTGTTATCTATAATATGAACGCCTGTATTGAGTTCGTTTGCGAACAAATAGCTTCCGTATAAATTGATGCGTTGTACTGATGTCAGTGTTCTGGATTCAACGATTTTAACCGCACTGCGCAATTCAGCGTAGCTCATGTAAACAGGCGTGCCCTGAGTAGACGTGCTAATGCAGGTACCATTTACATCGGATTCAAGACAATGGCTTGTGCTTGTCTCCCGGTACGGCGATGTACCTGTGGCAAACGCTATTGATGACAACAATAATAGGGTGAGTTTGCTTCGATCAGAAATGGTTGGCAAAAACGAAACTGTTTGCTTTGCAGCTGCCGGCATATCGGATGATGAGGACGAAACCGGATGCAACGATTTTATAGTGGCAATGACTCCTATGCACAATGCCACTACCGCACCCAGGGTACCAGCCAATACGTCGGTCAGAGTGAAAATGCTGATACATATTTCATGCAGCAGACCAACCGCCCAAATTCCCAATATGGCTTTAACTGTTGAAGAACGCTGTGTAGAGAACAAGCCGACTGCGATGAGCCCCATGCTCAGCGCAAAAGCGAAGCTCGGATAGCTGCCGTTACTGTAGTCGTTCAGTTGACTAAGGCGCACCCACTCAAGATCAAAAAGATGAATAGGCCAAGGTAGTTGTGATCGAAAAACCACATAGTACACAAGCGCACTGGCAAAAATACCCACTCCTGCGCATAAGTACCATGGCCCTGTTCTTCTCAAACTTCCAGATTGCAACGCCATCGCGAATATCACCTTTTTCGCTTACATAAGAAAAGTCTAACACTGCCGTTTATAGACAATGTAACGGCGTGTAATTGCGTGATAATCTAACGAATTGATCAGCCTAACCACGGCTTTTTATCGCTGCACCGGCATCTATGGTTGGTATCGTCGCAAGACGGTACAAAAATGCCGCATTGATGCAGGCTCAATCATAAAGTTAGCAATTGAGAGCGCTATAGTCTGGCTCTCCAAAACGAGTACGAATCACATATATGGCCAATTTTCCAGATAAAGCAAAAGTCGTCATCGTTGGCCAGGGAGGCATCGTTGGTGCATCGGTCGTCCACCATCTTATAGAGCGCGGTTGGGACGATATCGTGGGTATCGACAAATCGGCCATCCCAACTGATATCGGCTCTACTTCGCATGCATCTGATTTCTGTTATGCAACCGCTCACGATCACATGACCTGTCACACCACCATGTACAGCATCGACTTCTACGAGAAAATGGGACGCTACGCAAAAGTAGGCGGCCTTGAAGTCGCTCGAGTGGGGGATGATGAGCGTATGGCCGAATTAAAACGGAAAGTCACTTCAGGAAAAGCGTTCGGAACAAACGCGCACATGATTAGCGCGGCACAGGCAAAAGAAAAAATGCCACTGCTGGAAGAAGATCAAATTCAAGGTGCACTGTGGGATCCTGATGCTGGCTTAGTAACACCACGATCTCAAGTGGTGGCAGGTGAACTTGTTGAGCAAGCCGTAAAAACCGGAAAACTCAAAGCCTTTGCCAATACCTCTGCAACGGGATTAAAAATCGACAATGGCAAAATTATTGGCGTCGAGACCTCACGAGGTCCCATAGCCGCAGACTATGTTGTTGTGTGCGCTGGCCTTTGGGGTCGACTTATCGCTGAGATGGCTGGTGAAGATTTACCGGTGATGCCTGTCGATCATCCTTTATTGTGGTTCGGCCCATACAAAGAATTCGAAGGCACCGGTAAAGACATTGGCTACCCGCTGCTGCGTGATCAAGGCAATTCAGCCTATTTGCGTGACACAGGCGACCCAACAACACCCGAAGGCGGCATGATCGAATGGGGTTACTACGAAGAGTCA
>CALIMV010000046.1 GCA_938045275.1 uncultured Granulosicoccaceae bacterium | reverse complement strand
CCCACATATCGTCTTTAGCGTAACCAAGCAGTATTAACTCAGGGCCACAATGATGATGAAAAATCTCTCGAGCTTCCTGGTTAAAAGTATTTTTCCAATCACCAACAATGCCTTTTCGGATAAAACTATTAATATCCTCTTCACCACGTTTGCGATTCGACTGCTGTTCAAAGGAATGGGATTCAACCACTCTCTGCAGCTCAGTGTCAGAGATAATCAGTCGGTCGAAAACAGTCAGTATATTTGTTAACTCTTTGTGAGAATTCTCCAGGCAAGATTCGTAGCTAGTAAAAGCGACAGTTTCTTTTCCGTACCATGTTTTTACAAATTCCGACCACGAAAATCGAGGGTAGCCACCACTACATGCCCACTCAATAAACCGCGGTAAATACTTTTCAAGGTTATGCGGATCGGTCACATTGAGTTGTGAACGTAATCGCTTTCCGGCCATTGCACTGGTAAGCGCTTTATCAAACATCATGTGGTAATAGTAAGAGATCATGGTGTCTCTTCCATCCCGCCAAACTACCACTGTATCTATGTTGCTGTGTACCTTCAAAAAACACCCATGAAGAATCTGATCACCTAATACGGGAAGCCTGTTTCTCGTATATGGAATCCCCAGCGATGCAGATAACATTTGGCTAATCCAGGAACCACCGGATTTCGGATATTCTGTTAGCACAATAGCGTTGGCAACCGGGTTCAACACACCGAGTGCTATGGAGCGGCGTGTCAAACCATTAAGCTTATGCCACCAAAGTGCATCAATTCGGTTTATCACACTACGTGCCCAACATAATCAAATACCATTTGAGAACTATTATCGAATTTCAAAAACCAGACATTCATTGTTATGCAAATAAATATTTTGTAAAGCTACATTAATCCAATCTGAAGCTTTCCAGCATCACGTAACACAGCAATCCTGCTAATCATTTTTTTAAAACTCTTTAATAAAGGCTCTGACTCAGAAAAATTGAACGGGTGTGCCCATATATGCAAATCATGATTCTTACTCATAACATTGCCCAATCCGAGCTTCACGCGTCTTTCCAGTAGCGGTATTCGATGAGGATTTCCAACATCATTGAACAGCATCGACCCATAGTGTTTTGTTACACCACTATTATCAATCGACTCTTTACTGGTTGGTGGTGGTATTACAGCTATAGACAGCAAATATAAAAGACGATTAGAGAAAAAATTATCTGCCGGCACTCTGGCTTTATCTATCCCCATTTCCAGTAGTTCAGCATAGAAGTTCTCTGTATTTTCTGGAAAAACAAATTTACTGGTCGTTATCCCATATTGAGCCAGTGCTTGCTTAAATCGTTGCAAATCCTGCCGTACAAACTCCCCATCCACACCATTATAGTCAAACGGTATGTGCGAATACGAATGACAGGCAATCTGATGTTCAGTTCGAGCATTTAGCACCCGTTCGAATAAGTCGACGCCATTAAATGTATCGGGCTTACCACTAGAAATACTGTTTTCTACAATTCTGCTCTGAGGCTCATTCAGGTATGAAAAGTCTCGTGATTGGGTAGGTTCAATCATTGCACCCACTGTAGCCCACGTAACAGGAACTTCATAATCATCTAGCGTTTTAAGCATATCAGGCAGAACCTGCCTTAGCCTGCTGTAAACGCCATTGGATTCCCTTCGGCGCCAAGCCTCATTGGTAATATCTCCCCACCCGATTTCAAAATCGAAACTAAATATAACCTTGCCCATAATCAAGTATTCACTCTAAACTTCGTAACCCAGTCGATGCATCATTGGCTCCAGTATGGGTTTCGACTCAAGTCTTCCTGCTCGACCAAGGCGCTCCAGACTCGCAAGATTAGGATTTAAAATCTCAAATTTCTTGTCGCGCATATGTAACGTTTTTCCTGACTGAGAGACAATACTTGAATCCAATTCTAAAAACTCAACACAGTGTTTTGTCACTTGCAGTGGGTTCGCTACAAAATCTTCAAAACGAACGACTATTGAATTTGGCATATCTTCTAAACTATTGAGCATAAGTTCATTGGCCAAGACCCATTGATTCGCAATAGTGGTGTATGAGTATCGCTGCGACCCTATACTTTCCTGATACCATTGTGGTGGTTGAGCTCTACGCCTTAAACCCTCAGTAACACAATAACCATTACGATGAATACCAATAAAATGCGCATCAGGAAAAACCCTGTTTAGCCATTCAATTCTCGCCGTATTGGCCACAGACTTGTCAAGAAAAACACTGGCCCCACTTTGCCAAAACAACCCCCAGTCCTTTTTAATTTGCCGCACAGCGGAACTATCAGAAATTGTGGGCTCCACGTAGTTCTTGAAGTTTTCATCCCATATCATGTGATGTCCGTTTTCTTCAAGGTTTGACAACACGTCTGTAAATCGCACCCCTTCCCGCGGCAAACCAGAAATGTCCGGATGACTTGCTAGTACATTCTGCAAAATCGTTGTACCGGAATTGAAGCAACCCACAAGAAACAACCACTTTTTTGGCGAATAGTTTCGGATAAATACTGAAGATGCGCTTCTAATAGATGAGTGAGACCATGCACGAACCAATACTTCTTCGGCGACTAATTGCGAAAACCTGGCAGGTGTTTTGGCACGCTTGTAAACGCGAGTAAGCCGTTCTAAAGAGAACAATGCAATCTACCTGTGAGTTACTGCTTCTAAAAATAACAGCATTATAAATTCCGATTATGCTCTTTCACGTATGCCAATTTCAGAGCCTACCCACAATGCTACCAATACATGCTTTGTCCGAAAACGACTCTCTACCAGTATGTCAACAGCTAACTGATATAGACTTATTGATTTAAACGAACAAATAAAACGACCGAATTAAACGAAAAATGTGGAGTTAAAATGTTGACTCATGAACTCTGGAGGTTAATTCCAAATATAGACATACTCAGCAGATACTAATGCAACCAAAATGTGCAACCAAAATGTGCAACCAAAATGGCATATTCCAAAATAGGCGTAAATAAAGCCAATCATACTGTCGCAATCGCAGAGCATAAGCGTACGAGAACAACGCGACTATTATACAATGTAATTAACCTGTGGATGGGTGGTGGTTCATAGAAATAATTGAATATTAACGTTCCTTAGTGCCTCCTCCAATTTTTTATTGAAAATTGTATTGGATAACAACAAATTCCACCTTAGATCTGCCTACCGATGTCGGAACGCACCATAAACCTATTTATTCATTCACCTGATAAGTAAATTACTCGCTCGGAACGCTCGGTACAAATGTTAAACAATTCTCAGTTCCGCAGAATCTTCTCTAACTATGTCCGAATGGCAATTACATTTATTGTCGGAATATCGCTGCTTCAAATATTTTTGGGGTTTGGCGAGGGCGTGTATGCAGTTATTGCTCTTACCGGTTCGTCTATTGGGATAGCAGAAATACTGAAGGAAACAGTTAGAGGAGCAACAATACCGGAGTTAGGCAAGAGCTATTATTCTAAATCTGATCAGCATTTTCAGGAAATCTATTCGTCCACTTTACTCCTCTCTCTAATATCAGCTTGCTTCTCCACACTTATTCTTGGTTTATTTATAGTTTTCCTTAATCACTTCAATGTTCCTGAAGAGTTAATCAGCGCAACAAAATATTATATTTTAACCAGAATGGTCTGCGTTTTTCTGTCCATCGTTTTAGCGCCGGTGCATAACATGATGCCAATATCCGGTCGGATGATGTCCTACAACGTTTGGATCACCTTAGACAGAGTATGCGATTTGGTATCAGCATTAGTCGCAGGTTATTTACTGTTCTCTGAAAGTGGAGCCGAACAGCTAATATTGTTCAGCACAATCAGCCTGATACTGAAAATCATTGTTATGATTTTTGCAACCGCGTGGTCAGTACGGTCTGATAAGAAATTCATCCCCAACCATCGCTTAGTATCTGCACAACATTTAAAGAAAATTGGACAACTTATTGGCTGGAATGCTGCGGCGGTTATCTCTGTGAACCTCTATTTACGGTTCGATATTATTGCCGTTAACATATTCTACGGTATCAAAGCCACTGTAATATTTGGGCTGGCTAGCCAGTTGGCGGCATACGTCAACATGTGCTCTTTAGGCCTGGTATCCGGAATTGACGCAGTGGTTACACAATCATCAAAACAGGAAAATAAAAAACAGAAATACGGAGTGTTCACGCTGAGTAAACATATTGTAGAACTACAAGCACTCATTTTAGGATTTCTATTTACAATACTGGCCTTACATGCTGAGTACATTATTCAGTTGCTATTTTCTGATAGATTAAGTGACGATATCGATATCACTATGATTGTCATTTGTTTCTTTCTAATGATGATAGGCATGATATGCCGAGGCATGTCTGAGGGATGGATGGGAATACTGACAGGAATGGGAAATATAAAAGCCTATGCAATTCCAGTATTGATAGGTGCGTTTTTAAATCCCGTTTTGGTATTCATTATTGGCCACAACTTCACGCTTGAACTTGGTCTCTATTACATATGTTTCGTGTTTTTAGTACTAAATATATTTTTTCACATGTATTACATTCCGAGAGTTACTGCATCTACTTTAGACGTTAGTACTTTAGATCTTATAAAACCATTGTTTATACCAATAGTATTAACATCGCTCACAATCACTCTTGCCTATTTTATGGGAAAATTAGTGAGCGAAGAATATATAAGGTTAATAATCACACTGATCTTAGTCACTTTAACGATAGGCATTTATTTCTATACAAAAATTGCCGTATTTCTTCAACAACAACCCTAAGAATAAATTCTAGATAAGTTCTTCAATACCATATTTTATAATCAGAAACTAACTTCTACCAATTTTTGCAAATCGATGAATCGCAAAAATGGGCGCACTGTACGACAAGGCCTGAACCAGTGCATACGTTAAATCAGTTGAGAGCAACGATAACGAAATAAGCACAATGCCTACAACGTAGGTTACCGTATTCTTGAAATTGCGTTGTTGAAGTAGAGGGTTATAAAGTTTACGAACTAAACAACCCAATAAAAAGAAAATCGGCAAAATTCCCCAATAACCAAAATTTAAGTATGTTTCTGCAATAAATCCTGGCGGTATCCCTGTCATGTTGTTCAAACGAATGACTTCCTGACCAACAAAATACCCAATTCTAACAACCGGCTTATCAGGCCACAGTTGACGCGGAATAAGAGTCATACCGATTGAAATAAAAGACGAGCCGTATAAATAATCTACAGTGGCTGGAACTCTGTTCACAACAATGGATGTCTTACCCAAATCTACAAAGTACGATGAACCAACCACAGAGTCGATAGAAGAAGCTACACTCACCAGTACCAATTTTTCCGGGTTTCTTCTCAATTCACCCAGGGTTCCAATGACCATCATTCCCACGAAACCAATGATGACTAATTTTGTCAGGTTTACTTCTTTTACTAGATAATGTCGAAGCATGGCCAATACAACCAATACTTCTAAAATCGGTGTACGTGTACTTGCTATGAAGGGTATGAAACAGGAAACAAGAAATATTACACCTAGCAATGCGTAGTCTGCACTTTCTGCTTTAATTTTACGTAACCAAACCAAGGCCATAAACACAATAAGAAAGCCATGTGGTAACGAAATGCCAAGCAACCTCCAATGAGTTAACGCAGACCCTCTTACAGACATTCCTACCGTTGCTTCGTGAATACTCTTCTTGGATAAAACATTATCAGCCAACGTGGCCACATAGTTGACGTCTCTTGCAAACATAAACCCCGCCAACACAGCGATAAGCAGCACCAGCATTCCAAGTATTCTAAGTTTGGAAACTGAATACACTGCATTGTCAACAGGTGAACGGTCGCGACTGGATTTACGTTTGACGTTAAAATAACCAAATATTAGCGAGGCGAAGGCGAACATAATAAGTATTATGCCGGACGTTACATCAACAAAATCCTGCCAGAAAACAGCATATTCCGATTTCCAATCGTCAGCAAAATACAACACATAAACACTGAACAATGGCGCACTGACTATCAGTATGTAGGTCAAAATGTTTAACGGCGAAAAAATATCTTTTCTTTCCGCCAATAGCGCAATTGCGCTAACGGGCACGACAATCAGAAATGACATTGCAACAGCGAGAAGGTCCTCGTTACCATTGCCAAGAAAAAGAGTAACAAAAACCAGGCTACCTACTATCAGAGGGACTAAAACAAAATTAAACATCTATTTAGCAATCACCAATAAGACAAGCATTATTCATTCTCTTGTTAAAAATGAATAGTCTTCCCTTTATATTCAGTGACGTACAAATAACACCTGGCAAACTAACCATGGTGCGAATCAGACCGATGTTCGTGGCTTAAATCATTAAACAACTCTAACCACTCTTGTTTTCCTCTCTCCTGCTTCCACAGATCATCTGTACCTTTTTTGACGTTTTCTTTATAGTTTAGGTAGTTACTCGCTACATTCTCAATAACGTCAATTACAGCTGTAGGCTCAGCTTCCCACGGTACACATTGCCCGATATTCCTTTCTTTTACGACTTCAGACAGTTCACTGCGTTCTTCAACAAACCCCAATATAGGTAAACCCGCGCCAAGGTAAGTGTATGTTTTGGCCGGAAAGGCAAACTTATAGATATCCTTGCTTAGCGTCACAATGCCGACGTCGCACCCGCAAACAAATTCAAACGCTTCATGCGCTGGAAGAACATCGTAAAACACGATGTTTGATATTTTTCGTCTTTTCACTTGAGCCTGTAAACGAATTTTCTCACGCCCATTACCGAGAAATTTTAGTTGTACCAACTCGGGGTCGCACTTCGAAAAAACATCAACAAGGGCATCCAGATTTTGAAATTGACCCAAATTACCAGCAAACACAAATTTCACCGGGCTGACGGTACTACTGGCGGCTGTATCAGGTTGGTCAACATCTTCTGTTGAGAAGCTTTTTATGATGCTGCAAGTGCTTGGGTTTGCTCCAAAGCTGAGCAAAAGATCTTTCATGTCGTTAGAAATGGTTACCACTCTGTCTGACTGTCGCAACGTATAGTTGTCCATTCGCCGCAGTAGCTTTGAAACAAATCCAGGCTTGAGTATTTTGGAACTGATCAGGATTTCAGGATGTATGTCTTGAACAAAGTAAACAAATTTGATTCGCCTGACTTTCGTAACCAGCCTAAGCAACCATGGCTGTAAGACGGGTGGTATTGTCGTACACCATACCGAGTCTACATTTCTTGAAAACAAGATTTGAAATACGACAATCAGCGAGAACAGTTGCGTGTTTAAATTTCGAGCCAACCCTCGCCCTTTATCCCTAAGCAAAGGTACACGTTCTATCTCGACACCATTCCAATTTTGTTTTCTGGGCTGTGTTGGAATATTTGCATCTGGGTTGTAGTCCGGTTGACCGGTTTTGACCGTCACACGATAACCATCACTAACCAGCCATTGGGATATATAATTAACCAAAAATGTTTCAGGCCAAAAATAGCGATTTACTATAACGATTCGCTTCGCAGAATTGGCTTGTTTGGTTGACGATTTCATGATGCTCAATAGTCAGGTGACAGACTATGATTTGTTCCAAACCGTTCTGTTAACGTAATTTGTATAACTCATCAGTGCTCTCACCACTTTCTTACTCACATTATCAACATCATAATCTGCAACTTTGCGAAAAACTCTGTTTTCGTAGTCATGCTGTTGGGTTACGATCTCCACGGATTGAATCACATCAACCTGGTTCAAGCCAGACATTATAATTGCACCTTCATCCATTCCTTCTGGTCGTTCGTGAGCTTGTCTAACTGTAATGGCCGGAAAATTTAATAAAGATGACTCTTCGGTAATCGTTCCACTGTCCGATACAACACAAAATGAGTGCTGTTGCATTTGTACGTAGTCGAAAAAACCCATGGGTTTCATGAATTTAACTAACCCACTGATTCTCCCGGAGTCTAAATATCCCTCGTTCAGGCGTTTAAAGGTTCTTGGGTGTGTGGACACAATCACCGGAAATTGCCACTTATCGGCTATTGCATTTAGTGAATCCAACAGGTGGTCAAAATTTTCATCTGAATCTATGTTCTCTTCCCGGTGCATACTAACAATGAAATACTGATGAGGCTTTAACTTTAATTGCTCTAAAATTGAGGACTTGTTTATCGCTTCCCTATGAAAATTGATTATTTCTTGCATGGGTGAACCAATCTTAATAACCGTTTCCGGCTTTACGCCTTCTGCGATCAAGTACCGGCGCGCATGTTCGGTCAGTGGGAAGTTGATATCACTCAGGTGATCAAGCACTTTTCTGTTTAGCTCTTCAGGCACTCGCTGATCAAAACAACGGTTACCTGCCTCGAAATGGAATACCGGGATTTTTCGCCGCTTAGCAGCGATAACCGATAGACAACTGTTTGTATCGCCGTAAAGCATGAGTGCATCAGGGGATTCTTTTTCAAAAACCTCATCCGCTAATGAAATGATATTGCCAATAGATCGGGCAACAGTATCACTGGCTGCGTCCAGGAAATAGTCTGGCTTGGGCACATTTAAATCTTTAAAGAAAACTTCATTCAACTCATAGTCGTAGTTCTGGCCCGTATGAACCAGGACATGTTCCATGTATTTACTGGTTTCATCGATAATGCGACTCATTTTAATAATTTCGGGTCGCGTACCAACAATTGTCATGACCTTCAATTCGTTGTCCTTCTAAATTGCGCTAATAAGGCTATTAGAGACATAGTCAATTTCCTCATCAGTTAGTCCAATCCAGGTAGGCAAACAAATTCCCATCTCGTAGCACTTGTTGGCGTTTTCAAAATTTGCATCATTACATTGATATTTGGAAAAGCATGGCTGCTTGTGCAAAGGATAAAAGACCGATCTGGATTCAATACCATCTGCTTTCATTTTTTCCATTACCTCATGCGCATTCTCGGTAAAGACAACAACACGAAACGGGATATGGTTGAAATCCTGATGCAAGGTTAAAAATTCCACATGCCCACGAAGCCTCTTTTCGTATCGAGCAAACAGCTCAGCCTTTTTCTGCATGATGAATTCAAGCTTGCCCAGTTGAGCAACACCCAACGCACACTGAATGTCAGTCATACGAAAGTTAAAACCAATTTCAGGATGAACGAACGTACCACTGGCAATGCGGCCTTGATTCCTCAGGTACATCAGACGAGTATTGATCTCTTCATCAGCGGTAACGACCAAGCCACCCTCGCCTGTGGTTATTGTTTTATCCGCAAAAAACGAAAACGTACCCACTGTGCCGTAGGTACCACAGTGTTGTTTGCCATTAGTTACACCAAATGCCTGGGCAGCATCCTCGATCAACAACACATTATTTTCTTCACAAAAAAGTTTAACTTCATCTGTATTTGTGCACGCCGTGCCAAACAAGTGCGCGATCATGACAGCTTTAGTGTTCTTATTGAGCTTTATTTTAGTCAGATCAATTGAAGGGTCAAAGGGTGACACAATATCTACAAATATGGGTTGAGCGCCCACCATCTCTACCGCATTCGCTGTGGCGATAAAGGTAGTATCCTGCACAATTACTTCATCTCCTGGCCCTATGTTCAATACTTTCAGGGCCATGTACAACGCTAACGTGCCGTTGGCTGCCAACGAACCATAGGGCGAACCTATCACGCTCAGCAACTGTTCCTTAAACTCACCCGCAACGGGCCCTTCAGCAATATAACGATTGTTGAAAACACGCTCTATCGATTGATAATCGCTTTTTTCAAGATAACTTCTGAATTGTGGAATGTGCCTGTTAGCCAACGACTTGCTCCAGAGCATCGTCGTAGTACTTCTCTGAAGCCAGCTCATCTAGCATTTGTTTCCAACCAGGTATTGCCAGATTCATGGCCGCTTTTAATCTAGCACCATCAAGCGTAGGTCTGGTTTCAAAAGCGCTGTCTGTCTCGATTTCCAAATTGAGCTGAAAACTCTGATTAATTTGTTTTAACAGTTGCAGCTTGGAGATGGGTGTGTCTGTAGCAAGCTGATAAATTCCGGCCAGGTCTTGATGATCAGTGATTATTTTCTTAATGACTCTGGCCATACAGATTGTGGAAACACCTGAGTAATAAGCCCTGTCATAGCCTTTAATTGCTTTTCCTCTGTTGGACAAGGCCCACTCCAACAGCTCGGTTTTCGCTTTTAGTTCGCGACCTATAAAAGAGGACCGTATGGTCAACGTGTGTGGGTAGTCAATTTCCCCAAGCGCCTTGGTTTTGCCATAGGTATCCACAGCCGTTGTAGCACAATGCTCCGTATAAGGGCCTGAAGCCCCATCGAATACACAATCCGTACTGAAATGAATTACGCGCACTTTACTCGATCTGGCCCAGTTGGCCAGTCTGTGCGGAAAAAGTGCATTGGTAGCAATTGCCAATTCCAAATTGTTAATATCAGGATTGCGCTTGGTGATTCCCACGCAGTTAAGAATCACCTCCACTTTTAATTCGCACATTAACTGCGTCAGTCGGTCAAAATCCAGAACATTGATATCATTAAACACATTCAAGCTGTTGAACATTGGCTCATTGCAATGGTGATGCAATGCAGCATACACATCCATGTCTGTACCAAGTATCTGAAACAGCTTATGCCCTATTAACCCACCAGCGCCAAGTACAAGCACTTTCATCAGTTTAGGGTCATTTCTGACTGAACTTCAGGCAATGCTCGCAACATGGATTCGATCTGTACAACACTGAGGCGGTCGGTATTTTCAGAATTGTATTCCTGAAACTCGCTGATGGACCTATCCCCGTCAGTGAAATATTTACTGTAGTCCAACGATCTGGAGTCCATGGCAATTCGAAAGTATTCGTCTCTGTCTTCAGACCGTGCTAGCTCTTCTGCCGACAACAGTGTTTCATGCATTTTTTCGCCATGTCGAATTCCAATAGTATTAATACTTTGTTGAATATCCAATACATTCATCAAGGCAACACCCAAGTCTTTCACCGTTGCAGCCGGAGCTTTTTTTATGAACGTATCGCCATCCTGTGCATTCTCAAATGCGTACAGTACAAGATCAACGGCTGACGAAAGTGGCATCAGAAAACGGGTCATTTCCGGATGAGTAATTGTCAATGGCTTTCCACTGTTCAATTGTTTGACGAACAACGGGATTACCGAACCTCTCGAATACATAACATTGCCATAACGCACACAGCTAAGGACTGTTGATCGAACTGGGTGGCCCCGACACGTTGCCTGAACCACTTTTTCCATTAAGGCCTTGGTCATGCCCATAGCATTAAGTGGGTACACAGCTTTATCGGTGCTTAAACACACCACACTTTCCACACCGGCATCGATGGCGCAATCAATCACATTAGCACTGCCAAGTACATTGGTCTGAACTGCCTGAATAGGGAAAAATTCGCACGACGGCACTTGTTTCAACGCGGCTGCATGAAAGACCAGATCAACGTTTATCATTGCGCTGTTAATACTGCGTCGATCACGTATGTCGCCAATAATATAGCGAAAAGGCGCATCTGGAAAAGCGTTTCGCATAGCGTCCTGCTTTTCTTCATCTCGACTGAAAATACGCACTTCATTCACATCTTGTGTAATCAAGTGTTGCGCCACCGTTTTGCCGAACGACCCCGTTCCGCCGGTGATAAGGACTGTCTTATTTTTTAAGCTGCGCATGGCTTACAAGTGTGCATGGATGTATCAAAATCGTTAGTCGTAGTATCGTACTGGTATTTGCTCATCAGCGCATCTGCACAAAGCAATTATGGCCAATTGACGTAAAATTCGCAGCACAGATCACAGATCGCCTCCCCACGCAAGCCCGAGTATGATTACTGGCCCACAAAACGGCCTTATTCTCGAGCACTGGACGACCTTACATTGTTGTTATAAGAGACCGTAGTTTATTCCTATCGGCGCAGACTTTGTCTGTGTTGTACCGTATCAGGTGCGTCAACGGAGCCCACGGGACGTTTTCGTTTGTCTGTACTAAAAGTAGAAAGCCGGCGTTCTTAACCCCTTACAGGGTTTATGCTACCCCAATGGTCCAAGACCAAAAGTTTGAACTTTACAATTTGGAATTAGCTTTTCGATAGGCACATTCCGCGCTTATGCAAACGCATTTATAAAAATAATTTAAATTCCGACGCATCCCGACCGGTTTTCAATTTGCCCTAGATTGTAGGGGTAAACAATGTTCTGCGCATGTGAAAACGGAACATGAAGAGTTTGTATATCGAGAATGCTACGCGGAATGGACTGACGTTTATACCAGTTGATTTCAGACCCTTGTACCACAGTAACAAGGTTTACATGGCCCACAAATGCTAGTATGTATTGCAAGTCATCCTGGCAGAATTCGACATTGGTAAACATACCTAGTATGAGAGAAACTGTGACGCGGTTTTGTTTCTCACTAGTAATAGTAACCGTTCCTATTCTTGCTGAATCATCAGACAAACTGGGTGAGTCGACACCCCACTCAACTTGGCACTCACAACAAAACGAATATGCAAAAGCGGCACGATTTCTCATGCAGTCGACACTCGGGTTCAATCGCCGCGAGTTGGCAAACATTAATAGCGTTGGCGTAGAACCCTGGATTGCGTCACAGCTAACCACTGAGCCCACAAAGCTGGAGCCACATATAGAATTTCTGGCAAGCTTTGGTGAACGCGATCTCAACACATCACCACAGAAGCTCCCCTATCACAAAGTAATATCCACAGGCAATACGGTGGGCTACCTGAACTTTAGTACAACCTGGCTTCGCGCTGTACTCAGCGGAGATGATCTTTTGCGGCAGCGTGTAGCATGGGCATTGAGTCAAATTCTGGTTGTGTCAAACAGAACCAATTTATTGACAGAAGCCTCGGCAAACTTCTATGACATGCTGCTTGATGGCGCATTTGGCCATTACGAAGATCTACTGCTAAACGTTACTTACCATCCAGTCATGGGTCGATACCTGACTTACATGGGCAATTCGAAAGCCATTGAAGCAAGGAATATTGTTCCTGATGAAAATTATGCTCGAGAGCTTATGCAGCTTTTTACAATCGGGTTGTGGCAACTCGACGATAACGGAAATCAAAAGCGAGGCGCCGATGGCGAACCTATAGCCACCTATACCAATGAGGACATTCGTGTCATCGCAAGTATATTGACCGGTTTTTGGCTAGACAAAACTCGCTTCGGAAAAATTGACTGGAATCGATTTGATGAACCCATGGTGATACACCGAAAGCACCATGATCGCCATCAAAAAACAGCACTAAACGGGTATATATCAATTGCGGCAGGCACAGAGCCAAATGCAGAAATTAAATACCTTATTAAATCATTGGCCAATCACCCCAATACTGCCCCTTTTATTTCGCGCAAAATTATTCAGCACCTGATTACTTCAAACCCATCGCCTGAATATATTGCAAGAGTGGTAAAAGTATGGCGCGCTAGTAATGGAAATTTAGGCAAGGTCGTCACAGCCACTTTGCTCGATCCTGAGGCTCGGAGCACAGCTGCTGCTAACTCGTTAGCGCCCACAAAACTAAAAGAACCCATAGTACGCGTAGTCAGTCTTATAAAACTGCTCGACTGTGGTAACAATCTTGGTAAGCAGCCAACGGACTTCCCTGGCTTGCAATGGTGGCACCCGTATCTGGATGAACAACTGAACCAGGAACCGTTGGGGGCTAATAGTGTGTTCAACTTTTTTGATTCAAGCTATGCAAACCCCGGTGCCATTGCCGACAAGAATTTAGTCAGCCCTGAATTTGACCTTGTCGATGCCGTCAGTTCTGCTCGTTTTACTAACTATGTTTGGCAAGGGTTAACACTGGGCTTTCACCGGCATCCGAACAACCCAGAGTTTGAAGCACTCAAATGTGACTTTACCTGGGAACAAAATCTACTCAATAGCGATAAAAACGCGTTTGTGGATTATCTGGATTTAATGCTCACAGCGGGCAATATGACCGAATCCACCCGGCAGATCATTCAGTCACAAATTGATCTCGATTCAAGTCCTGTAGATAAAGTACGTTCAGCCGTTCTCGGCGTTGCTGTCAGTCCGGAAGGTGCCATACTGCAATGACTTTTAATCGGCGTCATTTTCTTAAGTCAGGCAGTTGCGCACTGATGTGCTCAACACCAATGATTAATACCATTATAAATTTAAAAATGGCGTCCGCAGCCGTTAGCACACAGAAACAAGATGACTACAAGGCGTTGGTGTGCATTCTTTTGTCAGGTGGCAACGATTCCTGGAATATGCTTATACCGGCAGATAAAGAGCCCTATCACGAATACGCTAACACCAGAGATTCACTTGCACTACCGCTTTCCGGCCCGTCAGCGGCGCTCACACTGACCGGTAATGCAAATGGTGGAAAAGCCTTTGCAACACACCCAGCTTGTACTCAAATTCAATCACTCTACGACGAAGGCGAAATAGCCTTTGTCGCCAACGTTGGAACCCTGATTGAAAAAACGAGCATAAAAGACTACCGTACAAAGTCCAGTCGGCTACCACGCTCACTTTTTTCACACCTTGATCAACGAGCGCAATGGCAAACATCAGTACCGCAATCCGATGAAAAAAGTGGTTGGCTGGGCAGAGCTTCAGAAGCCTTACTAGAGAGCACAGTAAACGCTAGCGATATTTCCATGAACATATCGTTAGCTGGAAATAATCTACTGCAAACAGGTGCCACATCCAGCACACCCTACAACATCACTCGCCACGGTAGTTTACGTGTTGAGGTTCCATGGGTTCGAGAATTGTTTAACCGGCAAAATCAGGAAAACCTGTTCCAGAGCGAATACGCAAACTTGTCTCGAGACAGCATCGATCTGGAGAAAATATTCTCTCAGGCATTTCAAACGTCAACGCTGAATACCACTTTTCCAAAATCAAACAAACTCGCACATGAGCTGGAAGCTGTCGCTAAAACGATAGTCGCCAGCCAGAAGCTTGGACACCAACGCCAAACTTTTTTCGTATCCGTTGACGGATGGGACAATCATCAAGACTTGCTGTCAAGACACGATAAATTGCTTCATCAGCTCGATGAGGCCTTGGGGGCATTTAATGCGGCACTACACGAATTGAACTACCAAGACCAGGTGACCACTTTCACGGTATCTGATTTCGGTCGCGCATTGGTCTCTAACGGTGATGGTACCGACCATGGATGGGGAGGCAATGCATTGGTTATGGGTGGCGCTGTGAATGGCGGGCAAATACTGGGTGACTACCCTGAAACGCTCAGACCAAAATCCGGACTCGATGTTGGTCAAAATGGTCGCTTGCTACCCACTACCGCTTGTGATGAATATTTTTACGAGCTACTGGAATGGTTTGGCGTTGCTGCATCAGATTTTGAGTTTGTATTGCCCAATTTAAACAATTTTCTGGATGTTAAATCAGGTGTAAAACCGATAGGCTTATTTAGCGGTACGTAAGCTAGCTGGTTGCAGCATTATATTTCATATCGTTTCAACCAAACTAACAAAAGCATCCACACAATCTTCCGCTTTAAATCCCTCTGCCCACTTAATTGAATTTTTTGAATAAGATTCCCGGCATGTCTCATCGGATAATTTTAGAACCCATTCAGCCGCCTTCTCTGTATCTCCTTGCTCTACCAAGATACCCGCACTGCCAATACTCTCCTCTGCAGATGTGGTGTTGGAGACGATGACAGGGCACCCAACAGACATGGCCTCAAGTGGCACCATAAAAAACGATTCCAACTCGCTAAACGACACCAATACGGTTGCACGAGCCAGTTCGCTGTACAGCTCCGCTCTGCTGCAATAACCAAGAAACTTTATCTCTGGGTTATTATCAATATAATCGTTATCTTCTTTAGACAG
>CALIMV010000045.1 GCA_938045275.1 uncultured Granulosicoccaceae bacterium | reverse complement strand
CGCTACGCGGATGATCGCATGGCTGAATCAGATGCTGAGCGTGATTGATTGGTTACATCCGTTGTAATGTGACAGAAAAACGAGAATAACAAAGTAGAATGAAAAAGGGCTGACACTTAAAGTATCAGCCCTTTTTAACAGCCACAAGTTATAGTAACAAGCAGAATTAATCCGTCAATCTATTAATGACCCCTATACACCGGTCGCACTTCAAGCGTACTTCTTTATCTCGCCCGAGCGAACCCGTGTCACATAAGATGCCAACTCTCTCTTCACTACCGGCATCAAATAGTACAGACCTATAATATTGAAGATACTCATGGCAAATATAGCTGCATCAGAGAAGTCAATAACCGCACCAAAGCTGATAGAGGCACCGATAACAACAAATACACAGAACAACAATTTGTAGATAATTTCGTTAACCTTGCCCTCACCAAACAGGTAAGTCCACGCCTTCAGGCCATAGTAAGACCAGGAGATCATGGTTGATATGGCAAACATAACTACTGCAATAGCCAATGGGTATTTAAACCAGTCAGCAGTTTCCTGAAACGAGGCTGCAGTTAGATTTACGCCTGTCAAACCCGAACCATCATAAGGTCCAACATTCATACCGGCAATGGTTATCACTAATGCTGTCATGGTGCAGATGATAACCGTATCGATAAATGGCTCCAGCAGTGCAACAAGACCTTCTGTTATAGGTTCATTGGTTTTAACCGCAGAGTGGGCAATTGCCGCGGAGCCGACGCCGGCTTCGTTAGAGAAAGTCGCACGTTTCAACCCCTGAATTAGCGCACCGATAAACCCACCGGCTACCCCTTCGGCAGAGAATGCCCCGTTGAAGATAGCTGAAAATGCCGGCCCGACTTGATCCAGATTCGAAAAGATGACAATGAGTGACATCGCGATGTACATTGCCGCCATTATGGGAACTAACCTCGAAGTTACACTGGCGATTGATGGCATGCCGCCAACGATAACGGAAAAAACAAATGCAGCGAGTATCACACCAACAACCCAACCATACCCGTCAGGCAATCCAAAGGTGCTAACCAACATGGCATTGGCCTGATTACCCTGGAACATATTCCCGCCACCGAGCGCACCAAGGATAGTCATGATGGCAAACATAACAGCGAGAAATTTACCAACACCTTTCATACCTCGCTCTTCAAGGCCACGACTCAGGTAGTACATAGGACCACCCGAAACCGCACCCGAAGGCAAAATAGTTCGGTATTTCACACCAAGTGTGCACTCAACAAATTTGGATGCCATGCCAAAAATCCCGACCAGAATCATCCAAAAAGTGGCACCTGGGCCGCCTATGGCCAATGCAGCACCGACGCCTGCTATGTTCCCCAGGCCAACCGTTCCCGACAGCGCGGTTGTGAGCGCCTGAAAATGGGAGATTTCACCTTCGTCTTTTGAGTTTGGATCCGTGTACTTTCCACGAACAATGTCAAACGCCAGTTTTACTTTACTGAATTGAACAAAACCGAAGTAAAAAGTGAATACCAGCGCTGCAACAAGCAACCATCCGGCGATTAGCGGAAACTGTGCATCACCAACAGGGACAGAGGTGAAAATTAAACTGGCAAACCAGCCTAAGTAGTCATTGAAAAAGGCATCGACAGTTTCGTCGATTCCAGCATGGGCGTTCGCGGATATCAATAATAATATTGATATAAATATCAGACGTACATATGAACTCATTATCATCTCCTTTCTATAGTTATTATGTTTCGCGTTGTGGTCGCTTGTTATTCTATTCTAATGTTTGTCCATCCAACAATATACGCAAAGGTTAACACTACGATATTCGTCGTCTATCCCTAAACCTCCGGTATAGCAGACTTATTGGTTAAACCAGTCGCTAATGCATTAAAACGGCGCAAATGCAACGAATAGGTGCAGAAGTCATTTGATTCCGATCATTTAGGCTCTGGCTGAACAATCGCGGTAAAAGCTGCTTCTATCCAAAAACACACTTGATAGAACGCCTTGCGTCAATAAATCACAAAACTAACCATCACAGACCCAGGAACTGTGTGGCCTTTTTTTTAATCAATTCAGTATCATTATTTATTTAATAATTAAATTAAGTCACTGGCAGTTAGTCATTCTTGAGAAGCGAACTGCGAAATGGTACGAGTTGACCAGTAAAAAAATATCGTTTAAATACTTGGATATTGCTAATGACTACACGTCTTTGCTAGAGGTCGTCACAGCTTTTAATCTTGACTGCATTGTCCATTTGGCAGCTCAGCGTTCAGCCCCCTATTCCATGATGTCAGTGGAAGCCGGTAACTACACACTCAGTAACAATGTACTATCCAGTAGCAACATATTAAATGCTATTAAACAACACAACCGATCTATAAAGCTTGTCAATTTGGGTTCAATAGGTGTTTATGGCATCGAATATATTGTCCAACAGATTTGACTATGACGAAATCTATGGGACAGTGCTGAATAGATTCGTAGTGCAAGCAAAATCAGAATTACCGTTTACGGGAAGGGCAAACAAACACGGGCGTTTATTCATATCCAGGGTACTGTTAAATGCATCGAGACAGCCGTGAATTCGGACAGTAGCGCCCGTGGCGATGTGGAAGTAATACATCAAATTGCTGAGGTACGAACGGTAAAATCAGTCGCCGATCATGTCGCGACTCTGCTGAGCGCAAAAATCAAACATATTCCAAACCCACGCGAAGAGAACGAAGATCATCGGTACAGTCTTTAGAGCACGAAATTCAAGATGCTGGGCATGGATAACTTGAATACACTCGGGGACAATCAATCTAATTGATGAAATACAAAATGTTGTCGGTAGAGCGCTTCACCGAATCGACTCGGCATGCATCGACCCCAAAGTAAATTGGGGAAAAGTGTGTCAAAAGCCGCCCATTGATGTTACTGGGCATGAAGTTGCATTAAATTAATACTATGAAGAGCACAACTGATGCTAACGACACATAGGTAAAATTACTTACATTGTCAAGAAAATTGCGTTTGCGCTTTTACATTATTCGGTCTTTTAACAAAAAATTTGTATCGGAAGCGCATCGAACTAAATGGCGTCTGGTGGGCATCGAGTGCCTTTTTCCAGATCGTTTTCATAAGTTTCGAGATTGCAATCGTCGATACACCGCCTATTCTCAGTATATCGACCAATGCGATGTGGAATGTTCAAAGACTATACGCCTTCTTACATCAACCATACTGTAATATTCTTCCCCAAGAAGAACAATACAAAAAAGTCAGGAGAGACCGTTGTCCACTCTCGAAAGCATTAGCACCAATAACAACAAAAAAGTTGTGGAACTGGGTTCGCCTTCCGATGCACCGGCCCTTGCTACACGATCAAATCCGTCGCAGGATTGGTCGACCTACGCAAGCAATAGTTCAGATTCAAAAACACCCATCGCAGGTATTGATGCGGCGCTCAAGCGTCTGTTCGATTTTGTTGTCGGGGGCATTGCTCTGATCGTTTTGATGCCGTTTATGATTCTGCTTTCAATTCTGATCAAACTGGACAGCACTGGTCCAGCCCTGTTCTACCAGCAACGGCAGGGTCGCAACGGTGAAACCATCAATGTGTACAAATTTCGCACAATGTATCAGAACTTCAGCACCCCAGTACCGACTAAAGAGTCATTCAAACAAACCCAGAAAGATGACCGGCGAATCACCCGTATCGGTGCCATTCTTCGCAAAACAAGCCTTGATGAACTTCCACAGTTGTTTAACGTGCTGCAGGGCTCAATGTCTCTGGTAGGACCTCGTCCGCATCCAGCGCCTCTTGACGAACAATACGCTCATATTATTCCAACGCTTCGTTCACGTTATACGGTAAAGCCGGGTTTAACAGGATGGGCGCAAATTAATGGCTTTCGAGGTGAAACCACACGCATCGAAGATATGGTTGGGCGAGTAGAACACGATCGCCACTACATCAAAAACTGGACGCTTTGGCTGGATTTTAAAATCATTGCTATCACTGCTATTAAAGGTTGGACACACCGCAACGCGTACTAAATGCTACTGGTTTTATTGCCAACGTTTGCTTAGTCATTAACTATAGTTCAGGCACACATTGAGCCTGAGCCAATGACTTACCAAACATTCAATTCACTCTACCAATCAAGTGATTGACCCAGAGTCGTAAGCTCCTCGGCATCAGCGCAGCACACCAGCGTGATCAAAATAACCAATTTATCTGCGCAAATTGTTCTGAGCTAACGAAGTGTGGGCTGATACCCACTCGCACAACTTCTCAGTCGTGTATCACTCCCCTCAGACAAACCCCTGCAGCCTTAGCAAATGAGTGTGTTTCCCGATGGCATTCGTAGGGCACCGCCCAGTGTGGCAATCGGGTATGCCGAATGATTTTTTGAATCTCGTATACTCTACGTACCATCATTTCCACTACCTCACGGACAATCCAAGGCTACGTCAACCCATGTCTAACCCACTACAAGACACGCTGGTCGTCAGCATAGAACAAGCCATAGCTGCACCTTACTGTTCACGCCTGCTCGCCGACTTGGGTGCAAGAGTCATAAAAGTCGAGCGACCTGATGGTGGAGACTTTGCACGCAATTATGACAATCGCGCACGTGGCCTATCCAGTCACTTTGTTTGGACAAACCGTTCAAAAGAAAGTCTTTCGCTGGATTTAAAAGACGAAGCGGCCATTCAAGTCATAAAAAAATTGCTTACAAAAGCCGATGTCTTTATCCAGAACCTGGCACCAGGTGCAGCTGCACGATTGGGTTTGGGGCATGAGCAATTACGGCAAGAGTTTCCGATGCTCATTACCTGCTCCATATCAGGCTACGGCGTTGGCGGTCCAGATGGAAATCGCAAAGCTTATGACCTACTGATACAAGCTGAGGCGGGTGTATTATCGGTTACCGGTTCTGCTGATGAACCAGCCAAATGCGGCATTTCCATTGCCGATATTTCTGCTGGCACCACTGCCTGCAATGCCATACTTGCAGCAGTTATAAACCGCGCAAAAACCGGCAACGGCGATCATATTGAAATATCAATGCTTGAAACCATGGCTGAATGGATGGGCTTTCCAATGTATTTTGCAACCGATGGGGCAGAGCCACCCGCACGCACCAGCGCTGGTCATGCGACCATTTTTCCATACGGTCCCTACGATACTGCAGACGGTACCGTTATGTTAGGTTTGCAGAACAATCGAGAGTGGGACGCGTTTTGCAGAACAGTTTTGCTTAATGATCAATTGGCCGAGGATGAACGCCTGCAAGGCAATGATGGTCGATACACGCATAGAGAAGAGATCGACACGCACATAAAAAATGTGTTTCAAACATTACCCACTACTGAAGCAATATTACGCCTGGAGCAGGCAGGAATCGGCACCGCCAGTGTCAATACAATGCATGGCTTGTGGAACCACAAACAGTTAAAGGCACGTGATCGATGGAAAGATATTGAAACACCGAATGGGCCGTTGCCAGCACTTAAGCCAGTTTCAGGCAATGCATGGCAAGCCAGAATGGATCCAGTTCCAGCGCTTGGTGAGCACACGCACAGTATATTAAACGAATTGCAGTTGGATAAAGAGACTATCGAGCAACTGACCAAAACAGAGTACACACAGTGACCAATCAAAATCCGCTAATGATCGATGCCACCGGTAATGAAAGCGCCACGCTTGCGCAATTTGCAGCAACACTGGCCTATCGTGACATACCTAAGAATGTTGTTGATCGCACTGTAGATCTGTTTGTAGATTGGACCGGTTCGGCTTTGTCGGGCAAGGGGCATAAAGCGATTGGCATTCTTGAAACGTTCGCCGAAGCAATGGGGCCCAGCACCGGTAATTCTGAAATTCTGACCAACCGACAAAACACATCTGCGTTGTTCGCCGCGCTGGTCAACGGTGCAGCTTCACACATTTCAGAACAAGATGATGTACACAATGGCTCTGTATTTCATCCTGCAGCGGTTGTTTTCCCGGCAGCACTGGCTGCAGCACAACAAACAGGTGCATCAGGTGAGCAATTTATAAGCGCGTGCGTTGCTGGGTACGAAGTGGGGATTCGCATTGGTGAATTTCTTGGCCAATCGCACTACAAAGTTTTCCATACCACAGGTACTGCAGGCACATTTGCAGCAGCCGCTGCCACAGGACAGATATATGGTTTGGACGCACGCCAAATGCTGCACGCATTTGGTTCAGCAGGCACTCAATCAGCTGGCCTTTGGGAATTTTTGCGTGATGCTGCAGATTCAAAACAACTGCATACAGGTAAAGCAGCAGCCGAGGGTTTAATGGCGGCTTGGATTACCAGTAAAGGCTTTACTGGTGCAACTAAAATATTAGAAGGCAATCAAGGCATGGCTGCGGGTATGTCAAGCGATGCAAACCCTGCCTTGCTACTCGATGCATTGGGTGAGCGTTGGTGCGTACTGGAGACATCGTTTAAGTTTCATGCATCATGCCGCCATACCCACCCTGCCGCAGACGCCTTGCTCCAGGTGGTAACGCAACACAATTTAAAGCCGCAGGATATCGCGCACGTTACCGCTCATGTTCATCAAGGTGCAATCGACATACTCGGACCGGTTACCAATCCCGTCAGTGTGCATCAAGCCAAGTTTTCAATGCCGGCAACCCTTGGCTTGATTGCAACCCATCGCAAAGCCGGATTAGCAGAATTCGCCAATGTGCTCGAAGATAAAACGGCACTGTCATTTCTTGATCGAGTGAGCATGGAATTAGATACCGACATAAACAAAGCTTATCCAAAACAATGGATTGGCAAGGTAACGGTCACCACTACCGATCAAGCTTCTCACTCTGCACAAGTCGATGAACCAAAAGGTGATCCTGGAAATACCTTGAGCCGAGATGAAGTGGATGTGAAAGCACGTGCGCTGGCCTTATCGGGTAATGCAGTTAACGCTGGTGAACTTGATGGACTTATGAATCGGATTTGGAAGATAAATAGCGAGGATAGGATTTCTGGCTTACTGGAATCTTAGGATAGGATCGCTCACGCGATAAAAAATAAGCAGTAGTTCTGACATAAGAAATTGTAAATGTTCAGATCTGTAACGGTTAGACCGTTAGCCTCGGCTCACAGAGATAGCCAAACCCGCGCGCGCAGTATTGCTTTTCAATGCCTACATTTTATTGGCCATTGCTCTAAATACTTTTAATTTTAATTATGAAAACGCATGCACGTGTAGTAGTGGTTGGTGGTGGTATTGGTGGGCTATCAGCACTCTATCATTTAACCCAAGAAGGCTGGACCGATGCCGTTTTGCTTGAACGCAATGAACTGACATCCGGTACCACTTGGCACTCGGCGGCACAATGCCCCAGCGTGGCATTCAACCAGCTACTGTTATTGCTTCGCGATTATACGATTAAACTTTATAAAGAATTATCTGAAGATCCGGCCTATCCGATCAACTACCACTATGCCACTGGTGGGCTACGCCTGCTAACCAACCCCACTCACGTGGACGAAGTACACCACATTATGTCTGTGGCCAAAGGGCTTGATATCGAGTTTGATTTACTCGACCCCACAGAAATCAAAAAACGAAACCCATTGTTAACTACTGATGGGATTATCGCTGCATTGTGGGATGAGCAAGACGGCGATATTGACCCGGCACAACTGTGCCAAGCGTTAGCCGCGCGCTCTCGCAAAGCGGGTGCAATGATACACCGCAACACGCCCGTGACCGGGTTGAATCAGCTACCCAATGATGAATGGCTGGTCAGCACCGACTCCGGCACCATCACTGCTGAACATATTGTTATTGCAGCCGGCTACCGTGCAAACGAAGTGGGAGCGCTAATGGGCATTGAATACCCCATCATTGCAATGGAACACATGTACTTTGTAACCGAAGACATACCCGAACTTGTCGAACGAGAAACACGAGTACCCATGGTGCGCTGCCCGCGCGATTCTTTTTACATGCGGCAGGAAAAAAATGGCTTATTGCTTGGCATCTATGAACATGATTGCAAGACATTCGGTATGGACGGCATAGACCCTGATTTCGTTAACGCACTGTGTGTGAATGATCTGGACAGGTTGCTTCCCAAGATGGGGCCGATCTTTGAGCGCTTACCTTGCCTGGAAAAAGTTGGGATTAAATCGGTTGTCAACGGGCCGATCACCTACGCGGCCGACGCAGGGCCATTGGTAGGAAAGCAACTGGGATTACGAAATTGCTGGTCGATGAATGGCTTGCGTGTCGGCATCGGTGAAGGTGGTGGTTATGGCAAAATGTTGGCACAAATGTTGGTGCACGGTGAAACCGAATGGGATTGCTGGCAGCTCGATCCTCGAAGAATCACAAGTTTTGCCAACCAACAATACACAGCGTTGAAGTCTATCGAAGACTATCAACAAGAGTTCCGCTGGCACCTACCGCACGAGCATCGACCGGCTGGTCGTCCGGCAAAGGTATCGCCGCTTTATCCTATGCTGAAAGCAAAAGGTGCAGTGTTTGGCGTAGTCAATGGATGGGAACGAGCCCAATTTTTTAAACCCAATTCAGAGTTTATTGAGAGCCATGGTTACGGCTTACAGAACTGGCATGAGGTTGTGAGTGCTGAAGTCAACGCTTTACGAACAAACGTAGGTCTTGCAGAGCTCTCCGGATTCAACCACTACCGCATCAGTGGAACTGGCGCGCTCGACTGGTTAAGTGGGCTGACGTGTTCCCGCGTCTCAACACAAACGGGTAAAGCAAGTCTGTGTTACTTCCTGACGCCAAAAGGCAACATCGCAATGGAAGCCACTATAGTACCCTTGCCCGGCGGAGACATTTTTTATGGGTCTTCGGCAACTGCCGAGTTTCATGATAGGGATTGGTTGCAAGAACACTTATCGCAAGGGTCAGATATACGCATAGAGAGTTACACCAATTCCCATTCTCTTATCGTTGTCGCCGGACCCAAATCAAGAGAGTTGTTAACGAGTGTTTCTTCGCGTACTAATTGGTCACAAAACGCATTCCCATGGTTAACAGCACAGCGTGTATTTATAGGGCATATCGAAGCGCTGGCAATGGCAATCAGTTTCTCCGGGGAACAAGCGTTCGAACTGCATATTCCAAACGCACAGCTCTGTGCGGCCTATGACATGCTGTACAGCGCCGGTAAACAGCATGATCTAACGCACTTCGGTATGTACGCCATTGAGTCGATGCGAATCGAAAAAGGCTATGGTCATTGGAAAGCAGATTTCATCACCGAGTTTAACCCGATGGAAGCCGGCTTGAGCCGTTTTGTGGATACAGATAAAGCGTTTCCTGGTAAACGCGGTTTACTGGCACAATTGAATGCAGGCAATCGTAAAGAGCGAGTCATGCTGGAACTGGACTGTACCAACGCTACTGCACACCCGGGTGAAGGGGTATTTTTGGACGGACAAGCAATCGGTTCAATAACATCTGCAGCCTGGGGGTATCGAACCAATAAAAACCTGGCAATGGCTTATATTGCTCCTGAATACGCCCGGGTCAATTCAGAACTCCAGGTGTTGATTTTCGGTGAAACCATCCGCGCGATCGTTTGTGAACTATGCTCATTTGATGTAATGAACAACATTCCGCGAGGATTAAAGTGGGAGGCCGAATAAGCGTTGGTGATCGTGCCTTCCTATTTTAATCAACCGAAGTGTTGCATTTGAGGGGGAGCTCATTTATGTGTAAAGTAAAAATTGTCATACCAACCGAGTAAAGCAATGGATACTATTTCTGCAAAAGCTGAATCTATAGTTCGTGCAGCACCAATCGAAGTTTTTAATGCCTTTGTTGACGCGGAGAAAATGAGTCAATTCTGGTTCACACGTCGAGATGAGGGATTGCAGGAAGGTAGAACCGTGTCTTGGTTCATCGGAGCAGACAAAAACGCATACGCTATCGAAGTTAGCGTTAAGGAAATCAAGGAACCCGAACTAATCCGTATTTACTGGCAATCCGGTGAGCACAGTACCCAAGTGCTTTGGCAAATACAGGGTAAAAATAATGGGCATTCGATATTGACTATAGAAGAAAGCGGATTCAAGGGCTCAGATGACGAAATTATTGCGAAAGCCCTGGATTCCACAGGAGGCTTTAATCAAGTTATTATTGCGTTAAAGGCCTATCTTGAACACAATGCAATCATCAATGTGGTTACAGACCACCCTTGAGCTTTAGCTAGCGACCTGGTCGTTCGCTCTTAAATGCAAACTAGCTTAATTCGAGCCAGTTAAGTCTTCCGCGATCATCAACGCATTTCCATCGGGATCGTAAAACGTAGCCAAGCTCACCATGCCTTCCATAGTCATAGTGTCTCCGTCGAACTTAATAGATTTTGCTTCGAGTGAATCTCTCGCCGTTTTAATATTATCAACGCCAAATACAGGCACACAATTCCCTGGAGCTACGTCTTCGGTGTCGCCAAGCCCGATAGTAACGCCAGGAATACCAGTGTTCAATTCGGTCCAGCCAGCCTCGTCTATAGAGACCGTTTCCTCAAACCCCAGGTGTGTTTGATACCACGTTGATGCTTCCTTTCGATTCTTAACAGACAAAGCTAAAGTCAGTTCTTGCTTGATATTAATAGTAGACATGGTATTCTCCAAACAACATGGATTTAATATATAGTAACTATATTATATGGTCAATAGTGAATTTATATTTCTTTGCTCAAAAGCCTGGTCAATACAGATTTTGGCCTACTTTCATCATCAGAATGAACCACGAATCTCACCGATTGCACACTATTTTTCGGCAAGTAGAACGTCTATATCCACCGCACTAAAGCATTTAATCGAGCTCAACTATCTCAAGAAAAATACTGGCCATGGACATCCATTGCGTCCAGCGTATGTGCTGAGCGGGAAAGGTAAAGCCGTCGCTGAATGGGCTGCAGCACTGGACAATACGCTGGAGTCAAATGATTGGAAACTTGCGCGCCGCACTTGGTCTTTGCCCATTCTTAGGCAAACGATTCCAATAAGTCGATACGGGCAACTTCGGGCTGAACTTAGCCCGGTAACCGATCGTGCGCTTACGCAATCTTTAAAATCACTTGGTGAAAACCAATGGCTTGATAGAGTTGTAGACATTAATTCAGCACCACCAAGTGTCTCGTACAAACCAACTGGCACTGGTGAAATTCTTGTGCCAGTGCTCACTGAGAGCTTGAGTATCTAGCTCCGCAGCATGCGTGAGCTCAGCAAGTCCGAAGGTTTGTTTCCACTTCCCTCCTCTCTTGCACTGACTGTATTGCCCTTTAGCGAAGCTAAGTCTGTGGAGGGTCACAGCGTCCGTGCCGTAGTGAGTAGCCGAGCTCTTGGCGGGTTTGATAATGCTACTGTCGACAGATCGCTAGTCGACGCAGAAACCCGGAACACTGAGTTTCTTGAACAAATGTGGTGATACCGTCGCACTACCTGGATAGCGGCCAATCCGCTTCTGAAACTCGGGGTTTGTAAAAGCGTTGCGAAAGCTTTCGATACTTTCCCACACCGCGTAGTTGAGGTAGGTGGCACTACCGCCTACTGCCTTGTGCATCTGTGTCGATATGTATCCGGGTTGTGCTTTCATGAACTCAGCATCGTGAGCCCAGGATTCGAGCAACGCATTCTCATCAGCAGGGTCAATCGTAAAGACGTTAATCAATACAACGGATCCATCTTCGTTAGATTGCATTTGCTGGCCCAGACCAACCTTGTCGTTCATTTCTCTTACTTCGGGCATTGTATTTCTCCTTTATGTGTCTTCTATGTGTCTTCTAATCGTTCACGAACAGACCGCAAAACCTTAAGCGTTTGAGTTAACTGCCGCTCGCTCAAGCCATCTGCTAATTCGTTGACCCATACGCTTTGGGCTGCGTTAATCTTTTCCATAGCAGCTTGACCTTTCTTGCTGATTGCAATGAGCGGTGCACGCTTGTGGTCTGGATTCGATTCGAATGTCACCATTGCGAGTTGCTCGAGGTCGTTCACTATCCGCTGTACGCCTTGCCTGGCGAGGCCCATGCGTCTGGCGATTTGTGCAACTGTCAATGGCTGCTCTGAAACTGGCCCCAGCACCTGCCACCTCGCACTGGTTAACTCAAACGGCTTCGTGAGCTGGTTGCCGGCCTCTAGCAATGCGCCGTTTAGCCGGAATGCTTCCAGGATAATGTTGGTCAGGATTTCACCCTGAGGGTTTCGTGTGTTCATTGGACATCATATTGCTACATTGACAATATGTTGTCAATAAGAATATTTGAAAACTATCCCTTAGGGTCTGCTTTTTAGCCGAACAGCAACGAAAAACTGACGTTTGACTACGTCTGCTTACATGAAATCTATCCAGTGATTCTCGTTAAGTGAGCTTCAGACAATGCCGGTCAGGCCTCAGAATGTTCAGCTGACGTTTCATAATCCAACGTTTATCTGGGCCTTTTGTTGATCTGCCTGGCTACTCGATTAAGGTCAGTGAGTGAATTGGCAGGTCTGTACTTTAGGGCGCAAGGCTTTTTTCATGCTAACTAAGCAGAATATTATGCCGGGAGCGAACACGCTGATCCGACACCGGGCTTATGTACTCAGGGTTATGGGTTGCCAGTATGTCCTTAACTTTCACATTCGCTCGTTGCCACATATCCATAGCACCTCCCTCTTCCCACGCAACCGGTTGCTGCCGGTCGGAAAGATTACTGGGCCAAAAGTAGTCGCGCTGCATCGCATCCATTGTGTGTTGGGAACCCAGGAAATGACCTTCACCATAAACAGCTTCTTCTATGGCGGCATAGCCAAGTGTTTCTTCATTAACTTCTATACCACGCAGCACGCGATAAACCTGTGAGAGCATTTCATCGTCAATAAGCATGGCTTCAAACGATACGCCAAGTAAGCTTGCCATCATACCGCTTGACTCGTAAATCATGTTGGCACCTGCCAAGCCAACACCCAGCGATGACATCGCCTTCTCCAACCCCATCTGCGCATCCACCGCTTTTGCATCACTCATGCTGGACGCAGCACCTGATGGCAAACCCAGCCAGTTAGACAATTGCGCGGAGGCCGCATTTAGTAGAGTAATTTCACCGCCACTGCCACTAAACGAGCCCGTTCGCAAATCGATAACAAACGGCCAATTGGAAAAGATCATTGGGTAACCCGGTGAAAACACATTTACCATCAATAGTGCTGCAAGTGTTTCAGCTAGTGTCGCGGCAAGCATACCGGCAATGGTCGCAGGGGATGTTGCACCCGATTGCGCTGCTATGATGTTGTTAAGCGGCATTTTGTGTTTAATGGCTGCCATGGTGACATCAAAAGCATCTTCACCATACCGTAGCGGTGATATCACTGGACTAATATGGGCTTTACAACAAGGCCTTTTACTGAATGCACCCGTTCCGCCCATCACAACATCAAACATGTCAACCACTGGGTCAACCGTGCTGCCTAAAGTGAAGCTGGTGCCAACTGGCTTAGCGGTACCTTTTAACAAGGCATAGGCGGTATTGATATCCAGATCTGTGATGTCTTCAACGTCGGTAGCAACACAGCAGCGAGTAAACCAGCTTACATTGGTAAGAGAATCTGCCAATCGAGTGAAGTTGTAGAGATCGTTAAGTGTAGCGGCACGATACCGATGGGTTTCAACATCCAGTGTTTGTACCGCTGCACCACCAGTACCAAAATGCACACTATCGCCACCGACCTCAAAGTCGTATTTACTGTCCCTGCCAAAAAAAACGAAGCGCTTACAGGCACCGGCAATAGTATCTTCGACCATACTCACGGGATAACACAAACGCCCAGCGTCGTTCAACTTCGCCCCCTTTTCAAGTGCTTGCTGCACTAATGCGGGTGGCGCTTCACCCATACCAATATCCGACAGAATACGCAGTGCTGTTGAGTAAATTTGCTGAATGTCAGCATCGGTTAAAGGTTTATACTGTCCGCCTTGCGGTCCTGGAGGACAGGGGTTTATTTCCGGAGCCATTGCACGTTTGGCATGCATGGCTTCACGCGGCCTTATTTTACTGCGCTTGCGCGGTTTGCTCGCCATTGTTAAACCTATCCCCTAACCTTCTCATTGCCCGGATCGTATAAACACTCATCGCATACGGTTGCGGGGTATAGTTGCCCAAGAATACCAATCTGCAATGGCGTACCGACGCTTGCAAACTCAGGTTGCACGAATGCAAACGCAATATTCCTTTTTACACGATGCCCATAACCGCCTGAGCTTATCGTGCCAATAAGCTTATCGTCGCTGTAAACTGAGTCGCCAGAATGACTCGGCGCCACGTCACAATCAACAGTCATTACAACAAATTGTTTTAGCGGTCCACGTTCTATTTCAGCCAACAATGCCTGCTTGCCAATGAAATCAGCTTTATCCAAATCAACAAATCGGGCAAGCCCGGATTCAATCGGATTACGCTCATAAATAAGATCTGCTTTCCAATGACGGTAGCCTTTTTCCAAACGCATGGATTCGGTGGCATACAGTCCGAACTTGGATAAGTTGAATTGACTACCCGCATCGTTTAGCAATTTCCATACAAGAAACAACTGCTCATTCGGTATGTGTAACTCGTAGGCAAGTTCTCCGGAGAAACTCACGCTCATTGCCGTAGCAGCTGCGTGCCCGAGTGTCACCTCTCGCACACTCATCCATGGGAAAGCCTGTTTGGACCAATCGCAGCGCGGTGACAGTGATTGCAATAACGCACGCGACTGAGGCCCAGCCACGACAAGAATCGTGTGGCTATTTGTCATTTCGTTGAGCGAAACTGCTTTAGGTTTAAACCGATTTAACCAATCCCTGTCATGCCATTCGGCAGCTGCCGCTGAGCCATACCAATAAGTTTCTTCCGCGATTTTTGCAATGGTGGCTTCGCCTAAGACATGGCCGCGCTCATTCAGTAGATAACACAAACTGACTTTACCGATTTTCTTGGGCAGCTTACCGCAAATTATTTTTTCCAAAAATTCGGTTGCACCCTCTCCTGTTATTTCAAAGCGATTAAAGCCTGATACCTCCATAACGCCAACATTCGCGCATAGCGCCAATACCTCTTGTTCAACAACAGCCTGTGTGTCAGTAAACCGGAAGCTATGCTGATCGACAAAATTCGGATTATCAACGGGCTTGAAACACAGCGCGCGTTCCCAGCCACTAACCACGCCCCATATAGCACCAAGTCCATCCAATACCGAATACAGTGGCGTGGTTCGAGCAAGCCGTGCTGCCGGACGATGTTCATGTGGCATGTGATAATGAAATTCGTTTTGATAGTCCTCAATGGCTTTAAGGCAGGTGTGCTCCGTGTTAGCGTATTGAGTAAATCGTCGCGGGTCCAAACACCATGCATCCCACTCACATTCGCCATGAACCATGATTTCAGCCAGTATCTTGCCGTGTCCACCACCTTCGCCAATACCAGCGCGCAGACCGATAATACAATAGGCATTCTCTATGCCCGGTATTGGCCCTACTAAAGGCAGACCATCTATAGTGTAAGTAATCGGACCATTAACAACGGTATGAATACCCGCTTCCTGTAACGCAGGCATTCGCTCAAAAATGCGCTCCATGTTGTCCAGGCATCGATCCAAGTCTGACGGGCAAAGATCTTTTGTAAAATTCGGATCGATACCATCCATACCGAAAGTTTTACAACCTTGTTCATAAACGCCAACCAACAACCCTTTCTTTTCCTGACGACTGTAAAAGTCATCCGCTGGATCACGAATGACCGGGACTTGAAAATCGAGTGCTTCCAGCTCTGGCAAAGTATCGGTGAGAAAATACATATGTTCCATGGATGTCACCGGATGCTCAATGCCTAGCATGTTGCCTACTTCGTTAACACGATAGCCACTGGCGTTAACCACTTTCTCGCACGTGATATCACCTTTTTTAGAGTGCACGATGAATTCACCATTGGATTTTTTGGTTATACCTTCAACCGGGTTAAATCGCGAGACTTGCGCGCCCGCCTCACGGGCTTTACGTGCCAATGCAAACGTAATACCCGATGGGTCGATATAGCCATCCAATGGATCCCACCATGCGCCAAGAATATTTTTTGTATCAATCAGCGGATGGCGTTTTCCTACCTCACTCGCATCGATCACCTCCATCTCCACACCCATACCACGCGCCATTCCCACGTAGTGATGGTAGGTATCCAGATGATCTTGCGTGTACGCGGTACGCATACCGCCGGTGATGTGGTGTGCAAACGGGTGGTCGGGGTCGTCGGCAAGCTGTTGATACAGTTCAATGCTATGGCGTTTTAGGCCCAGCATCGTCTGATTACCACCAAATTGCGTGACCTGCGCCGCAGCATGCCAAGTTGAGCCGGATGTCAGTTCATCGCGTTCAACCAGTATTACATCTGACCAGCCTTCGCGCGTCAGATGATAAAGCGTGGAGCAGCCCGCAATTCCGCCTCCAATTACCACCACTCGTGCGTGTGAATTAACTGAACTATTCATTGGCTGTCCCACATAAAACCACTATTTTTAGACCATTACACAGCAGGTGACAAACTCAATTTTCTCGTTTATGGTGCAAATATATTGAACTATAAAATTTGAACATGAAACACCACTTACCACCACTTGATACGCTTAAGGCGTTCGAGTCTGCTGCGCGTCATTTAAGTTTCACTCTAGCTGCAGAAGAGTTATGCATCAGCAAGGGTGCAATCAGCTATCAAATCAGAAGACTCGAAGAGGTATTGCAATGCAGTCTGTTCAAGCGCACTGTTCGACAGGTTTACTTAACCGATGCGGGGCAAACCTTATTGCACACAACCAGAAAGCTGTTTGATGAACTTGGTGACACACTGCAGCGCTTACATGGGGAAAACGCACAATCTGGCGTATCGGTTGCAGCCACAACCTATGTAGCAGCGCGGTGGCTGTCATCACACATCAGTCGGTTTAACGAACTGCATAATGAGATTTCAGTGTTATTACAGCATTCCGTTAATTCTGCAGAATTCAAATTGACCGATGTTGATTTAGCCATTCGTTGGGGTCAATGTCGAAAGCGTCCCGATCGGACCCACTTTGCACAGTTACCCATGCCACTGTTTCCCGCAATCAGTCCAAAATTGCTTGAGCGCATTGGCGTAGATGCAGCAAATCACATAGATGCCTCGCAACTACATCAAGAGCCACTGAAGGGCGTACCATTACTGTGTGAAGACAGGCAACAAGACATGTGGCAGGAATGGGCAATGATCAGTAGTAGCAGTACGCATTCAGAGCTGAAAAACCCTCGAAGAACAATCAGTGATGCGAATGTTCGAGTTCAGGCTGCAGTGGATGGGCAAGGATTGATACTGGCCGATGACCTAATGCTTAATGAGCTTGATAACGGATTACTGGTTGCACCCTTTAACGAAACTCTCACCGGCTATGGGTACGTGTTCATGTCGGCTTCACAGCGAATTCTAAGTGACAACGCGCAAATATTAAAGACGTGGTTGATGGGTAATATCGGTTCCGATTCAACAATACCTGCGAGCCGGCCGTCGCGTGTATCGAGCGGCTGAACTTTACCTATTGCCAATGACAATGCAAAGCTAATCCAAATAATTTTTAATGCATACGGAGAATTCAGATAACCACTAAAAGCTCTGCAAAGCACGACTGGCTCGCAATCACTTGTGCATTGGCTGCCGTTGCAATTTGGGGATGGTGGATGTCTGCAACCCGAATCGCCGCCCAACAAGGTATCGCTCCACTGGATGTTGCGCTGATGCGCTATAGCATACCGGCGATTTTACTATTGCCCGTTTGGATTTCTACGCTTCGAAAACTCAAACAAGCGCCCAAATGGGCCATCATTGCCATGTTGGGATGGGGCGCACCGTTCCTATGGTTCGTCACAGCTTCACTTCAGGAGTCCAATGTGGTTTATCTGGCTACCATTGTTCCGTGCACCATGCCTATCTTCGCGGTGCTTGCAGAAAAAGTGTTTTTTAACCAACAGCCCACGCAAACGCAATTGATTGGGTTCGCTCTCATTGCCCTTGCAGCTTTACTGGTTGTGTTAAACGCAATTTTTGGCGGTAGCATAAGTCTATCAAGCCTTGTGCTGATGTTTCTGGCTGCCGCGGGCTGGGCTGCCTATGTTGTCGCTTTTCGCCACACAGGACTCACTGCAGCACAGGGAGCTGCATGGGTATGCGTTGCATCAACGCTCGCTATTCTCGCCATTAAACTGGTGTCGGGAGCAGAACTGCTACCACTCAGTACTGATCAGATAATATTCAACGCAATAGCGCAAGGATTTTTATCTGGCTTTGTTGCCGTTCTTTTGTACACCATCGCCATCGACAAACTAGGCCCTGCACGTGCTGCAAGCTTCAGTGTGTTGATGCCGTCACTGGGATCGTTGTTCGCGTGGCTCTGGTTAAAAGAGACTCCTTCAACCTACAGTTTGCTGGCACTGGCGCTGGGTACACTTGGTGTTGCTGTAATTAATGGAATAATAAAAACCAAACGATTGTCATAATGTTTACGCACTACTTCAACATACAACATTGACAACAGCTGCATTCCTGCCATTCGTTTCGATAAATTCCATCTCAACAGCCTTTTGCTGCTCAGATGTTAATCGTTTAAACAGACTGTCGCTCGCGTTTTCGGGGTGGCCTTTAACGTAAAACTGAGTGGTTAATACAGTCTCATCTCTAAACACTTTTACGTGTATATGCGGCGCTCTCCCAGGATAAGAGACTGGCTTAATTGTTCTGAATTCATAATGCCCTGACTGATCAGTGTAGGCATGACCGAAGCCCTGGAAGCCTGCGTCGCGCTCGGCTTGGTTACGATCACCGGTGTGCAGGTATCGACCGTTCACATCACATTGCCATATTTCTACCCTCAAATCACTCAAAGGTTCATTGGCAGTGTCTGTCACCTTACCAGTCAAATACACAATTTCTCCATTGGCATCTTTCACGCTTTGATCAATTTTTACCAGATCATTGTCAACATCAGCAGTGCGCATGGACGATTCTGGATAAAAAGGACCCTCAGTGGCCTTAGCTGTTTTAGCCAGCGTAGCGGCTGATGCCGATAGAGGCCACACGGGTAAAAGGCCCATTAGCCTCAGCCATTTTCGTCGCGAGTTCATCGTATTTCTCACTTTGCTCTCATCTTGAATCGATACTGTACGATGGCCACCAAAACATCAACTGATAAAGGTTAGTTTCGGGCCAACAACAGCAACCTACGACGTAAGTCTCTGCTTGATTTCTCTAGCCTTACCAGCGAAGGTTACAATCCAGTTTTATCACGTTATGATGAAAAATCGCGTCGTTACCGTCAATAGCAACTATGCCCAGAAGAATCAGAAAAAGCCGAAGAGTTCGAGGCGTAGCTGAACAAGCCCCCTCCGCGCCAGCCTATATCAAACGAAGACTGTCATTTTTCGACCCCCTCGATGAAGAGCAGTTAATCAAAATCGATAAGCAGGTCGACTGGTTGCTTGAGAATATCGGCTTTGCGTTTCGTGATGACCCAGAGTCGCTGCGCATTTGGAAAAAAGCCGGTGTCAAAATGGTTGGGGACAAAATTTTCGCTGACGCGATCTGGGTGCGCGAACAGTGTGCCAAAGCGCCTAGCGAATTCACACAGTTGGCTAGAAATCCCGAACGCAACGTCACCATTGGTGGTAAAAACCAGGTATTCGCCCCTGTATATGGTGCGCCTTTTGTACGCGATCTGGAAGGCGGTCGCCGATACGCCACAATGGATGATTTTCAAAAGCTGGTCAAGCTGACTTCAATGCATCCCAACCTGCATCATAGCGGGCTTGTTATTGTTGAACCAACTGACATTCCGGTCAGTAAACGTCACCTCGATATGGTCTACGCACACATGACTCTCGGTGACAAACCCCACCTTGGGGCAATCACAGAAAAAAGCCGTGCACAAGACAGTGTAGACATGGCCGAAATTCTACATGGCAAACAAACCATGGATAACAACGTTGTGATCATGGGCAACGTCAATACTAATTCACCCTTGCTAATCGATCGTGTTGTGACTGAAGCCATTCAAGTGTATTCATCACGTGGTCAAGGGATGGTGATCACACCTTTTATTCTCACAGGTGCGATGGGGCCGGTGTCAACCGCTGCCGCGATTGCACAGGCAATGGCAGAAGTCATGATCACGGTAGCATTCGGTCAGCTCGTTAAACCGGGGGCACCATTTGTGATGGGTAGTTTTTTGTCATCCATGAGTTTAAAGTCTGGCGCCCCAAC
>CALIMV010000044.1 GCA_938045275.1 uncultured Granulosicoccaceae bacterium | reverse complement strand
TCGGCGTATTGACGGCGGCGTTCCTCGTCGTAGTTTTTACGAATCTGTTCGCTCATGATTTTACCGGGGCCTAAACAGTTGACAGTAACCCCGTGTTGCGAGACTTCGTTCGACAGGCCTTTGGACCATGCGTGGATCGCGGCCTTCGCCGACATGGCAACATTGATCTTACCCGGATGAGATTCCGGTTCGTTCTTGCCACTGATAGTAATGATCCGACCCCATTTACGCTCGATCATCTGCGGCAGAAGTGTATGGCTCAAACGACGCTGGGTATTGAAGTTCATGTTCATGCCTTCATCCCATGCCGCAGCGTCAGCATACAAGTCGACCTTACGGCTGCCACCGGCAGAATTGATCAGGATGTCAATTTTATCGAGGGCTTCAATCGCTTTCGCACCCAAACTCTCTGGTCCGTCGTCGGCCATAATGTCGTGCGCGATGACTAGCGGACGAGGATGACCCGCGGTGGCAATTTCATCTGCAACTTGATTCAGTAACGGCGCGCGTCGGGCCGCAATGGCGGTTTGCACTCCTTCTGCTGCGAGCGCTTTTGCGGTTGCTCGACCGATACCCTGACTGGCGCCAGTCACAAGTGCAGTTTTATTGCTGAGTTGCAGGTCCATGAATTTCTCCTGGAGAAACGCAAAAAATAGCTTGATCGGAAACTCTAAAGAGCCGTTGCGATTAAATTTCCGCATTCAACCTGCGAAAAGAAAACTGGCAATTTGAAACAGTATCACCGTAACAGTTTACGCTATAAAGGGATGGCAATTTATAACCAAATTTACCGCCACCTGAAACTCAGAATCCCTATATCATGAATTAATGTTAGCAGACGGCTGGAAGCAATGGCGACTTTCGAAATCAGTGACGGTAATGCGCTTTACTACGAATACACGCAAGCTACAGCGCCTGATCGACCGACTTTTGTGTTTTTTAATCCGCTCACCGGTAATACAGACATTTGGCAAAACAGCGTTGCAAAGCCGTTGGTTGAAGCGGGTCATGGTGTGTTGGTTTACAACATGCGAGGTCAGTCGGACAGTCCGTTTACTGCAGGGGCCGATCTGGACCAGGCACTTATTGTTGATGATGTAAAGCAGCTACTGACATTTCTAGCGCCACCAAAGCCAGTACTTGTCGGATTGTCCATTGGCGGAATTTTCGCAGCATGGGCAGTGCATCGAGGCGTCGATTGTGCTGGGCTGGTATTGATCAATACGCTACGACGCGATGGTCCGCGTTTGCAGTGGATTAACGATGCTGTGGTCAGGCTGGCCGAAACAGGTGGTGGAGACTTAATGCGTGATGTATTGTCACCACTGATCATGAATGAGCAGTGGCAGGAAATAAATCGTGAACACTGTCTAGGCAAAGATGGTTATTCACCTATGGATAAAAGTAGTGGTGTATACAACTTGCTTGTAAATGCCCGTAATACGGACTGGCATTTTCCGTATGAGCAATTGACAATGCCGGTTTTGGTTATTACCGGAGTTCAGGATCGTGTGTTTCGTGACCCGCAGGATATCGACGCAATAGTTAAAAGAATGCCAAATGCCCGCAATATTGCTATGCAGAACGCCGGGCACATGATTCCAGTTGAGCAACCCCAAGCGCTGCTAGACGCGCTGTTGAGTATGGTTGACTGGCTTAACGAATAATAAGCTCTTCATATAAACACTATGATCAATGCTATAAGATCGCGCGCTGTATCTGCATCTGCCAATCGTTTTTACTATGGCTGGCTGATCGTCACCATTTCGGCCGTTACGATGTTTTCAAGCGGTCCGGGTCAGTCCTATACGTTCTCGGTTTTTCTCGACCCGATCAGTGCTGATCTTAAGGTTTCGCACACAGAAATCGCTACCGCGTACGCAGTTGCAACGCTTGTCGCTGCGTTTCTGCTGCCACGTATGGGAAAGCAGCTTGATCGATACGGCCCACGACATACGCTTATTGTTGTTGGCTGTCTGCTTGGCATTGCCTGTATGTTCTTTGGCGCTGCGGCAAATTTTTTATGGCTCGCCGTGGGTTTCGCCGTGCTGCGTTTCATGGGGCAGGGGGCGACTATGATGTGCTCCGCTAATCTGGTATCGCAATGGTTCTCGCGTAAGCGTGGTTTTGCCATGAGCCTGATGGGGCTCGGATTTGCCGCATCAATGGCAATACATCCACCGCTGGGCAGCTATTTGATTGAGCATTGGGGTTGGCGACGCGCTTGGGTGGGATTGGGGGTTTTAACCTGGTTGATCATGTTATTGCCGTTGATTTTTCTGGTATTTGATAAACCGGAATCTATCGGCCTGAAGATAGACGGCGACACAGCAGTTGATACCGATAATATAGATCAACACACACCGGTTAATGGCCTTACTCTCGCGCAGGCGAAGACCAGTCGCGCTTTTTACCTTCTTTGCGGTGTCTGGTTTACGATTGGCGGTCTCGTTACTGTGTTGCATTTCTTTCAGGTTTCAATTCTCACCGAACGCGGTTTCAATGCTCATGACGCTGCGCAGCTTTTCCCCGTTTCCGCTATCACAATGATCGTTGCCATGCCGTTGATTGGCCGCCTGTTTGATGCGGTGCGCACGCGATACGTTATTGCCGCAGCCCTGATCATTAACGCGCTCGCACTGTTTGGCATTACCTTAGTTTCAAGTTATCCGGCAGCTATTGCGTATGCCATAACCTTTGGCATGACCAACGCATTCATGATGACAATATTTGGTTATTTATGGCCGCGCTATTTCGGGCGTGCTCACCTGGGTTCGATTCAGGGAGTGGGGCAGATGTTCGGTGTAGTTGGTGCATCGATCGCCCCGTTGCCAGTGGGTTATGCCATTGATGCATTCAACAGTGCTACCGGCGTGATCAGAATGCTGTCGATTTTCGAAGTTCTGGTGGCGATAATCGTCGTTTTGTTTTTGAGAACGCCGGCGGGTGTTGAAGTAGCAGACAAACTGGAATAGGCGTTAATATGTGGGTCAGCAGCGTACAACGGATAGTGCTAAGGTTGACCAACTTGTCAAAAAGAATATACTGAAAATGTGACCAGTTACTATTCGCTATTTGATTAGCAAAGCGCTTAACCAATCTTCAACGAACAGGGTCTCAATGTGCGATACGCTAATATCCGGTATCGTAATGCGCTGTGGCTCAATGTTTAACGCTATTCGTGGTGTAACGTAAATGACTGAAACTCAAAGTCGCTTCAATCCTGAACCTCTATCATGGCTGTATCAGCCTGAGGGTGGCGGCCTGGATTCGAGCGCGCGTCGGTACCGTGGTTATGATTCGAACCGAGCCATGCGAACGCTGCGACCTGCACGCCCAGTCAAGTTAACGCTTGCGTCAGGTGATCTTGTCAGGTTGCTGAATTGTGACGGAGCTACTCCGGTCCTGTTGTGCGCAGTTAACCAAGCTGGTGAGTCTGATTTTTCCGCAATCGGGCTCGACAACAACCCGCTAACAAAACTCAGTGACGTCACAGCACCTGTTTCGACAAGCAGTACATCAGCTGGCCTGTCCGAAGTTGCGGCTTGGCATAGAAAGCATGGTGGTGCAGACAAAACGTCCAGTCTTAAAGTTGCACAAATCTTCGACTTCAACACGCCCATCGGTGAGCTATTTGCTATTCGCGCAATTGCATCCGTCACGCTTTGGATGCTGGTTCATCCCGATAGTGTATTGAGTGACAAGCGACTGCTTACCGGTGGCATGGGTGGAGCAATTACATTTGAGCACGTACGAAACGAACTTGCCGTACAAACGCTGCCTGAGCCGTTTGGTGATGTGCGGGAAGAATTCACCATACCAAGAGGTACAGCCAAAGCTTACGCAGTAGAAGAGGGTGAGTGTATCCAGATAATTGATGTTGATGGTCAGCAATGCTCTGATTTTATGGCCATGAACGCGCGCTCGCTTCAGCGAGGAGATGAACGTTTTATCGATTCCACCGTCACCCGCTCAATGGTCCGGGGCGCCTACCCGGTTCCAGGTATGTTCGCCAAGTTTTTTGATCAGGATATTCGTCCACTGTTAGAGCTAAAGCACGACACTGTGGGTAGACACGATACGTTTGCGTACGCCTGCACGGCACGCGGCTATGAAGAGCGTGGATTCTTTGGGCATCTGAACTGTTCAGACAACATCAGTAAAGAATATAATGCGTTTGGTATTCAACGTCGTGCAGCCTGGCCTGCGATAAACTTTTTCTTTAATTCCTGGATTGATCAAAGTGATAACCTTATTCAGTCGGATGAAGCCTGGTCTCGACCGGGTGACTACGTAGCAATGGAGGCAATGACCGATTTGGTTGCTGTGTCGACTGCGTGTCCTGACGATATTGACCCTATCAATGGTTGGAACCCTACCGACATTCATGTACGGATATACAAGAAGCACACACCGGTTCGTTATGCGGTTGCTTATCGAAGCGAACCAGACGCGGAGGCTATTTTGACAGAACATTCAGCGTTTCATGAAAGGACCAGCGCCTTGACCCGTCAGTTTGTAGTGGCGCGCGATGTTTGGTTACCACAGTCGTACGAGTCAATTAGAAGTCAGCAGGAATATGAGGCCTGTAGGAATGCAGTCACCATTCAGGATATGTCTTCAATTAGAAAGTTTGATGTGCTTGGTCCCGATGCAGAAGCGCTACTACAAAAAGCGCTCACACGAGATATCACCAAGTTAAGTGTTAATCGAGGTATCTATGCATTGCTTTGCGATGAAAGTGGTCATGTCATTGACGACGGAACGCTTTTTCGGCTAACAGCAGACACGTTTCGCTGGTGTTGCTCTTCAGATGAGAGTGGCTTGCAACTAAAAGAAATTGCCGAATCCTCAGGCCTTAATGTTTGGATAAAGTCTTTATTTAGCTCTATGCCAAATCTTGCGATTCAAGGGCCAAACAGTCGGGAACTTATGCAGCGAATTGCGTTTACCATGCCAACACAAACCGAGGTTAAACAACTGCGTTGGTTCGGGTCGACCATTGCGCGCTTGCACGATCGCGAAGGTGAGCCGTTTCATCTAACCAGAACCGGCTACACAGGCGAACTTGGCTATGAAATATTTTGCCATGAGCGCTCAGCACTCGCCATCTGGGATGCGGTTATGGATGCAGGAGCTGATCTTGGCATTAAACCGATGGGGCTTGATGCGCTTGATACTATTCGTATAGAAGCTGGGCTTATGGCTGCTGGTGCAGAATTTACCGAAGATGTTGATGCGCATGAAGCGGGTCTTGGTTTTGCTGTCGACTTAACCAAACCGGATTTTATTGGTAAGGAAGCGTTGCAGCGCAATGCAAATAATACGCGTCGTGTTCTTAAAGGATTACGTTTTCGAGGCCACGAGGCACCAATACACGGCGACCCGGTCATGAAAGGGCGTAGGCAGGTTGGGGTTATAACCAGCGCAGTTGTGTCACCAGCATATGATTGTGCGATAGCTATGGCAAGGCTTTCTGTTGAACACGCAAGCATTGGAACCGAAATTGAAACCGGTAAACTTGATAAACACGGCAAAAGGCTAATTGCTACTATTTGCGATATTCCATTTGTTGACCCAACACGTAGCCGCGCGAGAGCATAAAAAAACTTCATGATTATCACCCAGCCGGCATTGTGCCAGGACAATGATCCATGAACTATGTTCCACCGCCTGATAAGCAGCTATATTACGACCAAGTCTGGATGTTAGTGCGAGAAATCCCTAACGGCAGGGTGGCCACTTACGGTCAAATTACAAAGTTACTGCCTCAGCCTGAGAATATAAGCACTGCAGATTATCAGATGTCTGCTGCACGCTGGGTAGGCTTGGCGCTGGCTGCTTGCCCCAACGATGTTCCTTGGCACCGGGTTATCAATTCGCAGGGAAAGATAAGCCATCGAGCAGAAGCTGGGAAGCAAAAACAACTTTTACTGTCAGAAGGCGTATTGTTTGCAAAAGAAAAGATTAATTTAGATGAATACCTATGGCCTGGGCCAGGGCTGAACTGTGAGCCTAAACAGGGACGGTTGTTTTAATTGAATGACTTCGTATTACTAAACTAAATCCGCAGTAGCGAAATCTGTACACATAAGCATTGCAGTAAAATTATTGTCTTAGCTGATACTCCCTGACCTGACGCTCCAACGCATCTAACTCTTCTTCGTCAAATTCCAGATCTCGCAGGTTCTTTGACAATTGAAACAGATAGTCACAGTTTTTCCCTAGAGGCCCGGTTGCGGTTGCAATGGTTCTTGCGGTTTCCGCTTGCGTGAGATGATTAACAAATCTTTCGTTAGCGGGGTCAGCTACGAACGTCAGCGTTGTGAAATAAGTATCGGTTTTCTCACAGTAAGCTTCTGACCAGGTAGGTATGTAAACGAACAAGGCCATCTCCCTGCGGAAAAGCACATCGAGTTCTGTTGCGGCTTTTTTCCTGTCGATTCGATAAGCCAAACCATTGCACTGACCACCTTCAACAAGGCCCAGCATCAAACCCGGTTGTTCTTCTGTACCTCGACTTATTGTTGTCCAGAAACAGAACTTTTTCTGGAGCCCGTACACGACGCATCGGCGTTGTTCTTCAAAGTCAAGCGCCGGGTTCCAGATCAGTGAACCGTAAGCAAAAATCCAGAGATCGGCATTGTCATCGAGGTGGTCTAGTGTCTGTTGAACCAGTTCGGCGCGCTGCCTATCTGACATAACTTTTAGCCCACGACGATTTTTATGTAATAGACGTTCTATGTCGCCATTGATCAGCGCTTCTCTTGTAAGTGTAGATTTCTCGGACATCAGATACCCGGGTTGGCGATTTTCTTCAACAGTGTAACCGGTAATGATAGCGGTGCGCATCCGGTAATGGAAGGCAGTCATAAATAGGATTGAACTGGCGTCTGATTTGTGGCCCGATCTACAAGCCTGCATTGGCAAAGCTCTAATAGCTTAGAAGCCGTGATAAACCAATATGACACACTAAGATCAACAGAAAAGTGTTGAATAACGTTGTATGATAAGTTGTATCAAAACACTTGCTTGTTAGTGGTGATCTGGCAGAATGAAAAAGAAGTCGTTGAAAAATTATCTGCATGAAACTATCTAGCCAAAACCGTCCGGTTAACTCGCTGGTATTCGCACAGTGAGCCGAGGGCTTTTCACATCACTGTACCAGGCTGGCGAGCCTTTTGCGCTAATAGACACACGCGAACGACGCGAACACGTGAATGGTCACTGGTTTGGCAGCACGAATATTCCGCTTTCAGTGTTAACGCCACAGATCATTCGGTTGGTGCCAGCGCATGACTTTCCGATATTTCTTCTAGACTGGCAGAACAGGTCCAGTGAGGCTGCTGCAACGCAATTGTCGGATTTGGGTTATCGCAACGTCACGCTTTGCGAAACACGCGAAGCTGATGCATTTGGTCACGGGTTCGTAAAAGGTGAGTTCGTGTGGTCCAAGGCATTCGGGGAAATAGTAGCGCATACATGTGGTCTGCCGGAAGTCACACCTGCTGAATATTTAGCCGACTATAAAGATGCACACTTGTTCGATGTGCGACCCACTGCTGAGTACTCGCAGTTCACAATACCGGGGTCAAAAAGCCTGCCTAATAGCCTTCTACTGGACAATTTGGTTTCGCTTGAACAAGCTGGTGGCATGGCACTACTGCATTGCGCGGGACGCACTCGTTCTATCATTGGCGCTTGTACGTTAAAAGCAGCAGGATACAAGGGCTCCTATGCCATTTTCAAAGGAGGTACCCAAGCGTGGCAACTTGATGGTTTAGAACGCGAATTTAATGCGACCCGATTGTTTGCTAAAGAAACCGATAAAGTAAAACCGGTAAAAGATTTTCTAGAAAAGTGGGGCATACAATACCAGCATTTGGATAACGCTGATCTGGAAGTTTTTGTCGATGCGCATACTCATGAACATCTTTTCGATGTATCAGATGACGCAGCGTCCGGACAATTGGCTATCAATAATATCGTTAAAATTTCTGGCACGAACCTTATTCAACAAACTGATCGGTCAATTGCCCGTTATCACGTTCCGGTGATACTGTTCGACCATGGAACCGGCAGTCGCGCAGCATTCGCCGCTTACTGGTTGCAAACGATGGGTTTCAACGTCAGTATCGTGTATCTGGAAAATGAGCTTGCCAGTCATCGATCAGCAGACAAGCGGCTCTCCACAACAATTGATTCACCTATCGAAAAAAGTGAACTTTTTGCAGGACGCCATCATGGCAACCTGCAGGATTCGCGTGACTATCTGGCTTGGGAAGAGGCACTGCCAGATCAAATCGACCCGGCAATTCACCAGCTATGGCTTCAGCTTCTCGGAAACACGGCCGTCTGACATTTTCAGATTTCGCAGGTTTTATCGTTCCCGCCAATACTCGTTGTACGCGCGAATAGCGCTTGCATATAGGCGAACTTTAACTTTACGATCCAAATGCCCCATGCGATAAAGTGTGTTCAGAGCGGTACTGACACAACTTTTATAATCTCTTCGTTTTTTCCATCTGCTCTCATAGTTGCACGGAATCTCTGGCATTGTTATATGTTCTCCCGCGCGGACATTATAAAGGCGATTTTTAGTGCCTCCAGGCCAGAGAATATCTAACGTTCCAGCTCTGGCAGAACCCAGTCCAAAGGTTTTTCGCAGTGCATGACTCGAACTGTGGCTTGAGCCGGCAACCACCGCTTGCAAGCTGGTTACACGCTGACGTTTACCTTTGCTATGGTGATGTTTGTGCCGAGGCGTAAATGAAATCTGCGCACCAATTCCATCGCGGTTCACAAGTGCGTTTTCTACAAGTCTTGCGTTGCCCTGTACATCAATCGTAATATGATGATTTTGATTTCCCGAATTGAGTTCGAGCTTAAAATCCCCAAGGCCGTTTTCATAGCCATTCCAGACAAACGCCGGTTCGCCCCCAGGCCCACTAACCGGGGACATTATATTTACGATATAGCTGGAATCATCCAACGCATCGCCATACTGAGTGAACATGGGTTCCAGAGCTAACTCTGGTGGAGTAGTGAAACTTGAAACAGTAGCTATATCAGGAAAACCGTTACCATCAACATCTCCAACTGCGACAGCGCGTACATTGCGTGTTAGGTGATCAGTGCTAATTGCGTCTTGGTCCCAAGTCAGTTTGCCACTGCAGGCTCCTTCATTCACGAGCAGTATTCCGGGGTTATCGGCAACAACTGATAGACCTGCTGCATCTAATCCACCGTGATAGAGCACATCATTGTCGCCGTCGTTGTCGGCATCAAAAATAGCATTGCCCCAACCAAAAGCGGTGGATTTGTTATCGGTTGTGTAACCACCGTTGGTGTCGTCGATAGGTGCGCCGGAATCGTTAAAACTGCCATCCCCATTACCGAAGAATGCTCTGCTTGCACTTGCACCTTTGTAGTAAGGTGCCCCAAATTGTGCTGAAGCGTAATCCCCAAAGCTCGATGCGAATAAATCGACAGTTCCATTGCAATCTAGATCGCCAGAGAGTCTGCTTGGTCGAAGCCGTTGGCAACGCTAATATCAAGCAAGCCATCGTTATCAAAATCTCCCATCGAGCAGCTGTTACTGGACAGATTGTTCCCATCAATACCGGCAGAATACAGTTGCGTAAATGTCCCATCCCCAAGGTTGTTAAACAAAATATTGGCTTCCTGTCGCCCGAGTACCATCAGATCATGATCCCCATCATTGTCAATATCCCCAAAGCAAGTACCGTAGCTGTCCTGTTCAATTGCCTGCACTCCTGCAGATTCAGCCACGTTGGTAAATGTTGCTACACCCGTTTCATTAAGGTTATTGTGAAATAGTGCGTTGGCGGACCCTGGTCCATTTGTTACATACATATCCAGATCACCGTCTCGGTCGTAATCGAATATAGCAACGCCAGGCAAACCGCGAGGCATCATCGGGCCAAGCAAAATCTCGTCAAATGTTATAGGTGTAATAAGTGATTGCTGATGTAGCATTGCCGCTTCCTCGGCGATTGGCGGTGGTGTTTTTCTAAATTCTGCCATTGGCGTACCGGGGGTGACATCGTGGAAGTTGACGGATTGATCCGCCAATACACTGCTTGAAACCAGAAGTGCTGCCAAGCTGCATAGTTTATTCATGCTCATTTCTCCGTTTAATTGCACCCAATCCACCAGGAATAGCGCGTTATTAGAGAAGGCGTAAGATTCAGCTAATTTGGCTCAGTGAGAATAAGAAAATGATCAATTGAATATCATTTGAAGTTTTCTCATGACTTGGTTTTTTACGTAACTTTTGAACCGATTCTCGGTTCAGTAACTTAATTGCATTTCGTGCTGCGGTGGGCTTACCCGGGTGCCAGGTATATAAGCCAGACGGCTAGCGAAATAAAGGCAAGCGCAGTCAACTTGACGAATAAGCCACTCAGCTGTTGAACAAGCGCCAATTGAAGAACACCAACAACGGAGTTTTGAGAGAACCTGCTTAGCAGCTGAATGGCAAGTACGCTGAATGTCAGAACAAACAAAGGCGAAGAAGCTTCTGCTACCTTCACCAGTGATACAGAGGGTGCAGCCTGCACCGCACGATGGGAGCTCAGCACTGCCCCTAGCTGCAGACATTCAGTCGCGATAAACAGAACACCAAATCGCCGGCACAAAGAAACTATTCGTCTGCGGTAACGAGCGTCTAAAAAGATTGGAACCGACGCACACAGCAAAATGGTAGCTGAAAAAACAGCCAGTGCTGAGTCGTAGGTAGTTAGTGACAACGCGTGAGCCTGGGCTACAGTAGCCAACGATGCAAACAGAACCGACAGAAGTGAAAATACAAGCGCACGTTTACTCGTCTTTTTTAAGTGGCCATATGCAAGCACACCAGAGCCAACGATGGCACAAGCAATTGCTATATAGTGCTGCTGTACCAATTTCTCATCCAACAGTAAAAACGCTAGTGCAGGTACCAGAACAACGCCGAGCGTATCAATGGAATCAGCGCTGGTAGCATCATTAAGCGCAAACAGTGCCTTTAAAAAAAACAGAGTGTGGATGAAAAAACAACCACCAGCTATAGAGGCGCTTGCTATAGCAGAAAATTCGAGCTGGGTCGGCTGAATCATTGGCAGTGTGGCCAACAGGGGCAGGGCGCTGAAACTTGCAGAAATGACCGTACCATCGATAGCGCGGCTATAAACACCACTGCCAATCAGACAGACATCAAGGATTGCCACTAAACCCCAAATGGCCGGGGTCAGCATTGCCCATAAAAACCAGTTACTCCAAATATCGGCTAGCATATTCTTTCCGCGCTTCCTGTTTGTCTTGCATGACATTACCGCTCAGGCAAATCGCTTGCAGTTAGCTGCGTTAGATGCAGTTTTTGTATTTCAGTGTGTCAGACAACGTTAAGTTCATTAACGTCGGTGTTCAATCATCTGATAACACTAATATTTGAATAAGCGCAATGAGATTGACGGTTGGTTCGCTTGCATTTTCTGCTTCAGTCTTTAACTTAAGCGTAAATAGTTGGAAAATTGGCTCACCATCAGCGTCAACAACCCACATGCCAGCGAAATTGGACTGAATCAGTTGCAGTTTTCAGGTGTGTGGAGTGTTGTTTTGGCCAGGGGTGCCAAATACCTGTTTTAGTAAATTGAATCTAATCAATCCAAGAACGGGCCATCTATGCCAAGGCCGATTGGATAAGCAATATACATATGGGAAGCGGTGAGGACTTTGAACGTTTGTTTTAAATCCAATTAATCGAATATTTACTGCGCAGTACAACGCTGTGGATTGGTTTCGCTTACTGGTTTCACAAAAAACCGGCCTCACTATTATCACTAAATTCAGTTCTGCTTTGTGGTAGGAATTGACTAAAGACGGATCTGATGAAGCTTCTTTGCAGGTTTCTTACAAATCTGAATCGCTGACAAACAATCATCATTTCGGGATCGAAACCACCGTTTCTTTGTAAGTACTCTTGGTGATTGAATTGCCATACTTTCAATTTTTCGTCTTCCCCTTCAGCCCGTGCAAATGATTCATCAACATCACAAAACCGGACTACTTTAACGCTTGTGGTTTCAATAACGAGAGCCGGTGTACCGTCCCAATTCATTACGACTTCTTGAAGTCCAACTATTGGCAGGTCTTTTCCAGCCTTTTCGAAATCTTCTAATGCAGCACAAGTAGCTGTTTTTCGACCTTGGCGAACAAGCGTAAGCAATCGATTGCATTGTGCTTCAGAGTCACCAAAAATGAATTTTGCTGCGCCTGGGGGAATCATAAATTTATCATCGGTGTTGGACGATGAACATATTATACCTTGTCTTTTAGTATTACTTCTTTCAGTAAATGTAGAAATTCGTCCATCATTCTGTAAATCGTATATAGGCGTAGTCCCACCATGGTCAAATGCTGCGAGCGTGGGGCTAGAGCGGGCAAAATTTAACGATCAGCAACGCAGTGTTAAGAAAAGTTCAGGTTTTCAACGATGAATTTTTTACCGCTGCGGTTTTAGTAGAATCGTATATATTAACAGGCAGTTAGCTAAAATTGTCTCTAGGCAACACTCGTTGGTGACGGATTTCACCAGGCGCGCAAACTTTGGCAGGCAAATAGGGTGTCAGAAATTGACTGTGTCGAAAACGGAAAACTATTTCAAAAACGGTGCAGCCATAGTTGGAGCCGAATGCGCCACATAGTTTTTATAGAACCTGGTGCTTGGCCACGTTTGATTGATGTCAGGCTAGCACCACGAAGAAAAAAGCAATAGTTAAAGACATTACTTTGCAATCGCAGTAAGCTTGGCCAAAAAGCATAGAGTGCTCTCTAATGCGTCTGATCATCTCACTCTCAGCGCTACTGTTGTCGGTCATATTCGTACAAATTGGCTCGGGTTCACTCGGGCCTCTGGATGCACTGTCTGGGATCTCACTTGGCTTCTCCAGCACGCAAATTGGCTATCTTGGTTCCGCACATTTCATTGGCTTTTTTGTTGGTTGTGTAGTATCGCCATACATAGTTGTGCAGGCAGGTCATGCACGGGCATTCGCTGTGATGGCGGGTGTTTCAACGATTTCGATTCTGCTTCATCCGGTAAATGAAAGTGTCTGGTTTTGGTGCGTTTTGCGCGTATTCAGTGGTTTTGCCGTAGCGGGCGCGTATACGGTTATTGAAAGCTGGCTGCAGTCGAAGCTGACCAATGAAAATCGCGGAACGGTATTTTCGATATATCGTATGGTTGATATGAGTGGCACGTTGCTGTCACAGTTAGTGATAGCCGGTCTTTCACCTGCCCACTATGTATCTTATAACCTGGTTGCCATGGTTGCCTGTCTCTCATTAATTCCCATTTCACTAACCCAGGCAACGCCCCCAGCACTTCCAAAATCACGGAAATTCCGTCCGTTTTTTGCCTATACAATTTCACCGCTCGCAGCTATCGGCATAGTGGTTGTTGGTTTAACAACATCGTCTTTTCGAATGGTCGCACCGGTCTATGGGCAGCAGTCGGGTCTGACACAAAAGGGAATTGCAGCGTTTCTTGCGCTGGCGATTGTTGGTGGATTGATCGCACAATTACCTGCCGGAATGATAGCTGATCGCTTAAACCGGCGCGTGACTTTAATTGGGTTCAGTTTGTTATCGGCAATGGCTTGCGCATTGATAGCATTTAATCCAGTGACGCAAGTGGCCGGTATTCCGTTTATTTATCTGGGTGGGTTTATCTTTGGCTTTGCAACGCTGCCAATTTATTCGATCTGTGCATCGCATGCCAGCGACTTTGCCTCACCTGAAGATATGTTGTCACTCAGTGCGTCGCTGATTTTCTTTTTCGCATTAGGTGCAGTGACGGCGCCCACCATTGCTGGTTATCTGGTTGAAGTTTACGGACCGCCGGCTATGTTCAACTTGATTCTTGCTGCGCATGTAGCTTTGCTTGTTTACACGAGTTGGCGATCTCTGCGCCGTCCTGTAGTCGAAACACTACGCCCTTACAGTTATATGCCGCGCACAACACTTTTTATTATGGATTTTGTACGAGGCAGGCGCTCCAAGAATAAAAACAGCAAATAATAATGGTGTGAATACCAACACAGAGAGTTTATTCCGAACGTAAATCCCAGCCACGATAGCGCGGGGTCAATGCCAGGGTTACCACTAAACCAAGAGATGCGATCACTACCACTGCTGGCCCAGTACCAATTGACTCACCCAATGCTCCCATTAACAAAGCACCAACTGCTGGTGCACCAAAGCTCACCGTTGTCCACAGGCTCATTACACGACCGCGGTAGTCATCGTCTAGTGATATTTGCAAAATGGATTGTGAAGTAATGCCCGCGTAAGAGGCACTGAACCCTGCTACCGCACAAAAACTTGCAGCCAGAAATAACTGCTGGGCAATACCAGTTGAAAGTGTGGCCAGGCAACACATTATCACGCTCATTGCCAAAGCCAGCATTCGTTGTGCAATAGTTAAATCGAAACGGGCAACCGCCAGGCCGGCCAGAACTGCTCCAGCGCCTGCTGCCGCTGTCAGAATTGCAAGACCGCGTGCTCCTGAGTTCAGTACATCACCTGAAATTGCGGGCAGCAATTCAAACAGCGCGCGACCTATCACCCCATTCAGTAAGCTCATGACTATCACCGGAACCATTACGGGAAGATGTCGTGCGTATTGTAATCCACTGATTAACTCACTAACCCATGGTTTGTCGACTCGCTCTCGGGTGCGCAGTGAGACCAGACTAAACAGCATAAGATAGGGTACGTATAGCAATGAGCCAACAGCCAAAGTAAATGCCGTTCCATACCGCGCCAGTAGCACTCCGGCCAATGCAGGCCCGAGTACTCTGGCGATATTAAACGCCACTGAGGCAAGCCCTGCTGCAGCGGCGATCTGCCAACGTTCCACCAACCGCCCAACCACCGTTAACCGCATGGGGTGATAGGCCGCGGCAATTAGACCGTGTAACAGGGACAAGGCAGCCAGCCATTGGACGTTCAGTAATTCGGCGTAAAACCCTGCGCTCATTACCATAGCAATCATTGATTGTGCGAACACCACTGACTGCACGCCACGTTTCAGACGCATGCGATCGGCAAGTACACCAAAAAATGGCGACAACACAAATGCCGGTAGAAGATAACAGGCAGCCACGATTCCGGTCCAGAAGGCTGAATGCGACAACTCCCAGGCCGCCCAGCCAATGGCGATTTTTAGTACCCAGAACGCAGTGGTTGAAAACCAAATGCCCACATAGTACAAACGAAAGTTGCGCAATCGCAATACATTGCTACCGGCGTTGCCAGCAGAGACTGAGTTTGCATCTGCCGCTTGTTTGTCCGGTGATGAATTGATGGAATAAACTCACTTGATGTGGGATAGCTACTCTATAGTAGCGTATCGCTTCAATCAGGCGTTAACCAGTACCGTCATCAAGGAGGGGGCAACGGGTATAGTGTTGGTATCAGCCTTTAACACTGTAAGAATCATAAGAAGAAATAGTTATTGTATTATTCCTGTTAGAATCCATTGGTCATGAAAATGCTTATATTATTAATTGGCGTTGTACTACTGTTTGCAGCTGTACATTTCCACGCAATTGCGCAAGCAAATGTGAAAACCAGAATCGACAAAGTCTGGTTTGACAGGTTATTTACCGGTAGCAGAGCGTCTAAGGATAATCTGACAGAAGAAGGTCTGCACAATCGAAAAGTATCAAACCTGTGCGCTGTTGGCGGGCTTTTGATACTTGGTGTGTATTTTGTTTTATTTTCCTCAAATTGAGTCAGTATTTTCGACTGACATACTCCGGCCTTGGCTACTGTCCTGCAGCTGGTAGGGCGTATGGTTTAGTCTGACCACCTACAATACGACAGTATTGTAGGTGGTCAGTGAGCCGGTAATTACTCGTCTGTCTTTTTGTCGCTACTCTCTATAAACCAATCTTCTTTCTTGGCCAAAATCGCAAGTTTGTCGAACAGCGATGTAGGGATCGAAAAAGCCTGATCAATATCGTCTCGTTTTATGGTAGCCGTATCGTTTGTTTTATTTAAAACCAATTTATAAACATCAGCTCCACTGTTGACTTGCAAATTAACTGTTTCAGGCTTTGTGCTTTCATCAGCTGCGGGACTGGAATCCGAACCGGTATCATCGGTTTTGGAATCATTTACCGACTGTACTGACAAATCATGCAATCCGGTGACACGCAAAGTCTCCAGTGCCTTAACAGACTCTACGAGTTTTTTGGTATCTAAAGATTTGCCATCAGCATCATTATTCGGTACAGACCAGGTTTCACTTTCGTCGGTACCAGCGCGCTCGAATGTAATCGCATTTGACGTTATCTGACTGATGTCACCGATCGCCAACAATGACTTATCCAACCATTGGTCTTTTGATGTAGGTACATCTGAAACTGGCAAGGATACAGAGTAGATATCATTGCTACCTTCGCGTCGTAAATGTGCTTTTCGAAGTCCAGGGGAGGTACCTAACAGAAAAGTATTGGCTTTATCATTGTTTATGACAAGCTTTCGCTGATATTTATCATCGGCTACCTCTAATTGCTCTTGTGCATTAACGCTGCTGGCTATGGGTAAGCCGGTTTTTAAATTAGCCATAGAGCTGAGCAGCGATTGCACCCGAGTAGCATCAACCGGTAATGGTATATCGGCTTCAATCTCCCATGTTTCGCCTTGCTTTGAAAGGTTGATGGTTTCGTCTTCATTGTTAATTGCGATATTTTCTACATCGTCCGGTTGCAAAGCGAATAGGGCATCACCTCGGGCGAAGGTTGCGCTTTGGTTGGTCGTGTTAAGCAATGCAGCAAACACCAGTTGTACTATCAGCAATACTGCAAACAGTTGCAGAAAGCGACTGTTCTTAAACTGCGTAAAAAAATTACTCCGATTGTTTTTATCTACAGATTGATTAGCAATAGTGGTCATTGTGTTATCCATGAAAGCTGTTTTTTCTGTTTGTATCGATACCATAATCGTGTTAGTGCATAAACACAGACGATGGCTAAGGCTGCCAATGCATAGTTGAGTATTTCCCAGAATTGTCTGGTGCTGTGTTCCATTGGTGGCAGTGTTCGATTAAATTGTCCACGACTACGAATACTGAGTAATCCGGTATCATCAAGCGCAACATCCACAGCGTTAGTCACTAATTGGTATGGTGTTAAATAGGCAGTGCCGTTTGCTGCGCCTGCCATTTGAGTGATTTGATCTTTCAAAAAGTCATTAGAACCAAAAACGATTAAACGTGCTGACTCTGGTGAGCGCTCAATCACCGTATCGATAGACTCGGAAAGAGACGGCGTTGCATTTTGCTCAGACTCTGCTGCTTCTGCATCCGTGGGTACTTCATTAACTGAGTCTATCGCTGCCAGCGGATCTTCACCTGTGGTAGTAGCTTCTGCTTGTTCATTCTCTTGTGCTTCTGGAACTAATGGCGATGCCTTGCCGGCGAAAAAGGAAGTGAACTGACCAGTAGACACAATGGCAAGTGGGTGAGATGATGTCTCGCCTTCAACAGGCCATGGGCTGACATCGCTACCGTTATCGGTAATGCGTGGCATAACATCCGTTGAAGAAGAGAGCCAGGAACGATCAGAACTTGAAAGTAGCGTTAGCGTTTCACGCACGGATTCGTTGTCTGAAGTGTCAGTTGCCGCAATCACTGGTGAAGCCCAGGTCATGTTGACCTGCTCCACACCTGCCATTACCGGACTGTCGCCGTTCATTTGATTTCGCCGAACATCGACAAACCACGGGTAGTCAAGCATACGCATCTCCTGCAGCTGCAAGCCACCGACATTGCGTGTTACTGGCACAGGAAAAGCAGCATTGACTGGGTCCATGACCAGTTTGTCGGATACGGTGATGCCGTTATGTGCCAACCAGTCGGTTAATCCCGAATTATGTTTGGTAATGTCAAGCTGATTGCGTGACAGAGTGGCCTGCCAGTTCGATGTGCTAGCCAGTACAGTACCACCCTGCATCAAAAACTGATCAACAGCAAACAGCGATTTCTCATCCAGAGATTCGGGCGCCGCCAGAATCAGCAACTCGATATCACTGGCCACGGTGCCATCGCTAATGTCCTCACTTACAACATCGTATTCTGCGCTGAGAAAATCTTGTAAAGTACGGAAACTAGCGCTTGCGCCGGGCATGCCTTGAGGGTTTGGCGCTGGTGTGACAAGGCCAATACGGCGAGTGAAGCCTTTGGCGAACCGTTTCAAACCGGTATCCAGATTTGATTCAAACGTGGTGGTACTAAGGTCACCAAGCGGTATTTGCACCAATTGCCCGTCGGCTTCAAGAAGTGTGTGAAACCAGAACTGCTCCGTACTGAACAGTCCGGCGCTCATAGGCCGTAAACCTATTTCTGTAGTTAATTGTCGAGCCAATTCACCGCCATTAGCATTAGGGTCAACCATGTTAATTTTCAGTTTATCGCCAGATTCAACCGCCATTTCATCTGCAATAGTTTTTATATTTTGCTTGAAAGCAACCAGATCTTCTGGAAGTTGTTGATCTGCGGATGTGTACATATGAATGGTAACGGGTGAGTCGATATTGTTGAATACGCTACCGGCGGTTTGAAAATCAGTCAGCACTTTTCGAATAGATCGGGTCAGATCATACTCAGGATTGCGTAGCTGTACGTCGATGTCTGTTTCAGATCGGCTTTTAACGTCAATCAAATCTCTGAAACTCAAAACATCGTATTCATTGCCATATTGCACCAAAACATTAAAGTAGCTGCTAACAATCGACGATTGATACCGATCGGCTATCTGAAATGGCACCGGTTCAATGCCGTATTGCTGATTTGCTTCTGCTTCAATTTCCGGGTCGTCGAGCGGATCGACAATTTCAACACGTATTCGGCCATCACCAGCCACCTCATACTCATTTAGCAGATCGCGCATTTGTGGAACAAGTGGACTCAATAATGGGTGTGTTTTTGCACTGAAGTAGCCGCGTAATGTCAGTGGTTCTTGTAGTTGATTTATATAGTTTCGGGTTGCATCTGAGAGTGTATACTGTTGGCCACGGGTGGTGTCTATGCGCATACCGCTAAGCTGTCCTGTCCAAAGATTCAACGCTATGGCGTTTAGAATCAGTAACACTGCCGCTGTTTTCCAACGAAGGTGAGACGATGTATCACCAGATTTAGCCCAACGTTCGCGTTCCAGAGAAAATACAGTTAACACCACGAATACGATGGTCAGACTTAGGTAATAAATCAGATCAGCTATGTCAATAACACCTCTGGTAATAGAGTTAAAGCGAGAACCCGTGCCAATGGCCTGTAACCACTCTCCAGAGCGTTGGCCGACCGTATCGGTAATGACGTTATGGCCGATGAAATAAAATAGTCCGCACAAAACAACGCTGCCAATCAAACTCACAATCTGGTTTTGCGTTTGTGAAGAGACAAAAAGACCTATTGCAATGTAAGCCGAACCGAGCAGAATCGTGGCCACAAAGCCCGATATAACCGGACCCCAATCGATGTCGCTGAAGGTTGATATGGTTACAGGTAATGGAACTACAACCAACAGCGCCAAAACCAGCAGTACCAAGCAAGCGATGTACTTGCCAACAGCGAACGACCAGAGTTTTGCCGGTTGTGTTAACACATGCTCAAGTGTTCCTGTTCGACGTTCCTCACTCCACATTCGCATGGTCAGTGTGCTACACAACAATATAAGTAAAACTGGCATCCATTCGAACATAGGACGTATATCGGCAATGTTGCGTGCAAAAAACGCTTCACCCCAGAAAAAGACAAACAACGTAATAGTTGCAAAACAGGCTATAAATAACCAGGCAATGGGTGATGAAAGAAATAGCAGCAACTCTTTTGATGCCACTCTGCCAATGATGCGCAGTGGATTCTGTTTCAGTTCATTATTCGTGGTTTCAGGCAACATTCGATACCTCCTGGGTCTGGCTTTGTTCATTGGAAGGCGTTGTTATATCCAGGAAGAGCCTTTGCAGATCTTGCTTGTCACTGTGTATTGAGGTAATAGGTATTGATCGATTTACAAGCTCAATTGCACAGTGCTCAATGGCCTTGTTTATATCTACATCAGAATTGGTTTCAATAAGAAACGTATTTGATTTGTTTTGCATGGTGCCATTGTCGGATAGCTTGATTGAGCTAAACCATTTTTCGTTGCTCAGGGCATCAGAGATTGTCTGTTGTTCTGCAGTGGTTTGCAGGGCAATATTCTTTGTCGTGTGTATTTCGTTAAGCTGCGTATCAACGACCAATTGACCGTGTTGGATAATCAGTGCTCTTGAGCATGTGGCTTCCACCTCCTGCATAATGTGTGTAGACAAAATTACAGTGGCCGATTCGCTAAATGATTTGATCAGCTGTCGCATCTGTTCGGTTTGCGCCGGGTCCAGCCCATTTGTGGGTTCGTCTAAAATGAGTAAAGAGGGCGAGCCTAACAACGCTTGCGCTACACCAACGCGCTGTTTCATGCCACGAGATAAAGTGTTTATGGGGGATAGAAATCGCTCCTTAAGGTCGGTTGCCTCTACAACGCGACGAATGGCACGGCGTTGTTCTTTGCCAGTAAGGCCTTTGAGATCGGCAACATACTGCAGGTAGCTGGCAACAGTGAGTTCCGGGTATACCGGCAAATTTTCCGGAAGATAGCCCAGAGAACGTTGTAGTGTTTTGTCGCCGAGTTGAATGAGTTGGTTGTCAAGGTATATCGAACCCGAATCAGGTTCAAGGTATCCACTAAGCAGTTTCATGATGGTGGTTTTACCAGCACCATTGTGGCCTAACAAACCGACGATTTCGCCAGGTTTTATGGCGAACGATACGTTGTCCACCGCCTTCAAGTCCCCGTATCGGCGACTGATTGATGTTACGTCGAGCATCGCTTTTCCTCTTAAGCGTCAAATCAAAAGAAGCAACCCACGATTCAACATTGGAATCGGGAGGGCGCGGCGATTGATTGCAATCCTTTGTGCCGGTTATGCCTGTTAAATACTGCAGATAGGCAACCCTGCACGGTGCCCCAAACGCGGCGTTATTGCCAATGGTGCACAGGATCAGTCAATCTGAGCTGGGTGAATTGGGGATGCCTACTTGGAATTTCAAGTAAGTGAAAGTGAAACTTTCCAATTTGAAAGAAATCGAACAGCGAAGGAGAGTGGATATTAAATAATTCCAACTGTCTGCATACGCTGAGGTTGGATTTAAATCTGATCAGGCATTGCAATATTATTGGCTTCGCTGAGTATTTTAAGCGCAGGCACAATGGTATCGTGCAAGCTGACGCCACAACGCAATTGCTCTGCCTTGCGTGCAATCGCACGCTGTCCCGGCACGCGCACAGGTGAATCTTGATTGATTGGCTTGTTAGCCATACTGTGATCGACCAGCCACTGCATTTGCCGTTCGAATTCAGACGCTCCACCAAACGCATCACAATCGGTTAACTGTAAATACACTGTTGCTCCCCAGCCTGCTACATCGTCTGCACGACCGTGGCCTGATAACCCTGCAGTCATGGATTCAACAAATAAGCCCAGTGAAAAGCCTTTGTGACCAGCGTCGATACCGCCTAATGGCATCAGGGTGCCGGGTGGATCAGTCTCAAGTACAGATGGGTCTGTGGTAGGGGAACCTGTCGCATCGAGCCACCACTTATGTTTTCCTTGTTTGTCGCTACCGTGTAATCTACTGGTCATGGCATTGGTTGTAATAGAGGCAGAGATATCAATCATGATCGGATCGTTTTTCGTTGGTATACCGTAGCTCATTGGGTTTGGAGTGAACAATGGTTCAGTACCACCAAACGGTGCCACGCTTGCAACGAATGGGTCGCTGCACATCAACTGCACCATAAAGCCATCGCGCGCCGGCTGTTCAAGGTAGGCGGCCAGTGCTGCGATATGGCTGCTCCTCTTAATAACAAGCGTTGCAGTTCCAAATTCTTTGGCTACAGTCTGAGCCCAATCGAGCCCACGACGAATCAGCCATGGACCTGGGAGATAACCACCATCCCATGTTGCAACGGCCGCTCGTTCACTTACAACATCTATCTGACCAGCGCCTTGCATATGGCCGTTTTTTAACACGGCTATGTAAGGCGTCAGCAAGGCGAGACCGTGCGTGTTGTGACCGAGCAGATCACCTTCGACCAAAACGTCGGCAACGTCTTGTGCCATGTCTTGTTGCATTCCATTGGCTTCGAGCACTTGTTTTGCAAATCTGATTAATGAATCGGCTGAGTATATATCCGTCATTTAATTTTTAATTCCTGCCATGTTGTTCTGCTATAAACGTGTGCGATTCAACGTTATCTGCGACTATCGCAATCGTGCAACCGGCGGATTGTTGAAATTAAATAGTACACCGTCTTCGTAAAAAATGATCAGCAAGACCAACGACAGTAATAGCGCTTATTAACCTACTCTTATGTGCAATCGAGTCAACTTGAATCTACGGTTCAAAGGAAGGTACCCAATTTGTCGGTCTGTCCATGGTAAATAGAATATTCCTACTCTGATTAATGGTTGTTTGTCCATCGAAAATGCGGCATGCTATTTATTTGGCTTAACACTGGAGGAAGGCCCTTTGAGACATTTGGTCATAAATACCGCGGCAGCAACGGCACTTAGTGCAGTATTGTCTGTCAATGCACTCGCAGCAGACGTCACATTGCGAATTTCACTACAACTGCCATTGAAGAGCCATCTTGGGCAGAACCTCGTTATGTTCGAGGAAGAGGTGGAAAAAAACTCAGACGGTGCAATAGAGGTAGAGGTTTACGATTCCGCTCAGCTCTACAAAGACAAAGAAGTGCCCGCAGCTGTTGGCTCTGGTGCACTTGAAATGGGTGTTGCTTCGTTAACCCGCTATGTAGGCGATATACCAGCTGTAGACATTTTTTATCAGCCGTTTTTATTCGATACCGCCGAGAAAGTCAACGCCGCCGTTGCTAAGGGTTCGCCGATACGAGACCCTATCGACAAAGCAATTGAAGGCACTGGCTCAACTGTATTGTGGTGGCAGGCATACGGCGGAGCGATTATGCTTTCCAAAGATGGCGCCGTTAAAACACCGGATGACATGAAAGGCAAGAAGGTTCGTGTGTTTGGCAAAACGCTGGGTGATTTTGTTACAGCGACTGGCGGTGCACCAACTTTGATTTCCGGGTCAGAGCAGTATTTAGCTTACCAACGTGGCACAGTAGATATTGGTATGACCGGTGTGTCCGGTGTCAAGTCACGTAAATTGTGGGAAGTGATGGATACCATTACTATCACTAATCATGCTGATATTGAATTTGTGGTTGTCGTTAACACTGAATTCTGGAATTCGTTGTCCGATGAACACAAAGCTGTTATCAGTACTGCCGCCGCAAACGCCGAGGCAGATGTACGCAACCGCGTCAGTGACATTGAAGCAGACGCTTATGCTGCTGCAGAGGAGCAGGGCATGACAGTCTATCAACCCAGTGCGGAAGAGCTGGAGGCTTGGAAAGCGTCTAGTCAGCCAGTCTATGATGCGTATCAGTCAAACGCGGGTGAGCTTGGAGCGCAATTGCTAAAGGCTGCGCAAAACCTTTAATCAAAGGGCAATGTTCCGGGTTTGATAGACCCGGAGCATACTTGCTGTCGTGACTCGGCAGAATCGAAACATTGTCGTTATTAATTATTCCATGGCACAATTTCAGGCTATTTTGCGAGCAGGTGCGTGGGCTGCAGCGACACTCTTTGTAGCATCCGGTGCGATGCTGACTTTTGAGGTGATTGCTCGCTACTTCTTTACCAAACCAACTATTTGGGCTGCCGAACTATCTCAGTTGTGTTTAATTTGGGGTTGCATGTTGGCCATGCCTTGGTTACTGGCGGCGGGTCGCCACATTCAGGTCGATGCCATTGCGCGATTACTTCCCGCTAAAGGGCAACGGCTATTGCAAGCCTTCGTTATGATGGTAATTGCATTGTTCTCGGTGGTGGTGGCATGGTACGGGTTCGAGATATTTTTTGACTCGTTTCAACGCGGTCGAACCACTGGTAGCATGCTAAACATTCCTATCTGGATTAGTGAACTTTCTATCCCAGTCGGATTCTTTCTGCTCTTCATTCAATCTGTCACTGAATTTTTTAGCAGCTGTCGTTCGTCAGACTCTACACAATAGCATGACAGTCATCATTATTTTAGCTTGCCTGTTCACCTTGCTGTTGGCCCGGGTACCTGTGGCACTGGCGCTTGGCACATTGGGTTTGGGCATGTTGATTGTCGGCGGCTTCTCGCCTCTGATGGCACCACAGGCAATACTATCAACGCTCGACGGTTTCATACTGCTTGCCGTGCCGTTGTTTCTACTTATGTCCAATGTGTTGCTCAAAGCTGGAGTTGGAGCAGATCTATTCAACGCAGTTAATGCCTGGGTTGGTCACTGGCCAGGTGGACTTGCGGTTGCGACCATTCTCTCCTGTGGCGTGTTTGCAGCCATTTCAGGATCATCGGTGGCAACCGCCGCAACCATTGGAACCGTGGCCATACCAGAAATGATCAGTCGCGGTTATGACCGGCGGTTTGTTTACGGTCTGCTCGCTGCCGGCGGCACACTCGGCATACTCATACCACCGTCTATCCCGATGATTGTTTATGGCTTTATAACTGAAGAGTCTGTGATTGCGTTGTTCCTTGCAGGCGTAGGCCCGGGGCTTATGTTGGTGGCATTTTTCGTTGTTTTTTCAATGTTGCATGCGCGTTTTTTTCAACCTAATGCCACCAGTAAAAAGAGCGACCCTGCAGTGCGTTGGAAACTGACACTTCGCGCCTTTCCGTCGCTTGCGCTTGCACTACTGATTATCGGTGGAATCTACTCTGGTGCCTTTACGCCAACCGAGGCAGCAGCAGTTGGTTTCGCTGCGGCGCTTTTTATTGTTGTCGTTTTTCTTCGTACATTAACTGTGGCCGACTTTTGTGCGGCGGTTTTCGAGGCAATGGTCACAACGGTTGCGATACTTTTAATTGTGGCTGGCGCCAAGATCTTCGGCAAGGCGATTGCGTTATACCGTATACCTCAAGATATATCGATGTTTATCGGTGAACACATTCACACACCACTTGCCTTTATTCTGGTCGTCAGTATTGTGCTCCTGTTGATGGGGCTTGTCTTTGAAGCACTGTCAATGGTTCTGATTATGACGCCGGTATTGCTGCCAGCCGCAATGACCCTTGGATTTGATCCGATATGGTTTGGTATATACATGGTCATTATGGTCGAGTGCGCACTAATCACACCACCGGTCGGCTTGAACCTGTATGTCATTCAATCGGTTGCAAACGCCAAACTCGTTGACGTATCGCGGGGCGTATGGCCTTTTTTGATGTTGATGGTGCTAATCGTGGTACTACTTTATCTTTGGACTGATCTGGCGCTTTACATTCCGTTTAAGCTCTAGTGCAAACCATGCGTTCTTTAGCGCCTTGAACGATTGAGTTATTTCCAAAATACACTAACCAGAAAACAGGCTACGATTGTCGGCACAGAGCGTGATTAGTTATGCCACTCGGTTTGTTCAGTAGGAACCCCTGCTATTTGAATGACTTTTCGTTGTTGTTCGTTAACATCAATAATGCAGTGTGCACAGTTGGGCAGGGACGGGAGGGCATGTAGCGATGTTAAAGGTACATTCAGGTAGTAGGCGAGTATTTTTTTCATTATCGCCCCGTGGCTCACTATTAACACCTCATCAGTAGCATCGGTGTGCGCTGCATTTTCCTGAAGTTTTATGATTGATTCAATCGCTTTGATACCGCGATCTTGGGTTTGAAAGGAGGACTCAGCCCCTTCCACGAAAAAATGATCAGCAGCTTTTATGTGAGCATCTACCATGTCAGGATAGGTCGCCGCGATATCACTCCATAATTGTCCCTCCCATACACCCAGACAGACTTCCCTCAGTTCGTCCATATACGTTACTGAATTTATCAGATCATCACTATGATTCTCGGGCTGAAGATTCTTCCGATTGCCAAGAATATGCTCAGTGGTTTGCCGAGTTCTAAGGCTGCTACTGGAGTAAATGGCCGCAAACTGGGTGGCGGTGAAGTCTTTGCCGCGCTGGCGCGCTTGCTCGATACCTGTGTCATCGAGTTCGGAGTCTAGCTGGCCCTGAATTCGGCGCTCGGCGTTCCAATTAGTTTGGCCATGACGAACCAAGTGTAAAAGCATGGTGATAGTTTCTGTAAGGCTATTTTTCAATCATATTAACCCGAATTCGCCGATTCCTATGAAAATATTGTGACCTTGACTACCACAAAGTTCGTTTTCAACCGCAATTGCAATTTGCACTTACATGCAGTGTCCAACATGTGGGATGATAACTAATCTCCATGCACCGGAGCTACACGCATGACCAGCAGACAATTGCATTCCATCATCATAGGTATGGTTTTATTGGTACTTGCTGTTCACAATAATTCCCATGCTCAATCGGTTGTTACCCGTGTTGAGCCGCCTTCTGCAGAATTTCACTTTGCTCGACTGGTTTACACCAACGCTGTCGGTAGCCGCCGATCGCTACGTGGTGGCGGTGACGCATGGAGTACAGACTATGCTGATGCTGAGCACCATCTGATGCAGGGAATCAATCGACTGTCGCGGATTGATGGAAAAGTCGTTGAGTATAACGGTGATGGGGGACGCTTGATCACGCTCAATGACGATTCTATCTTCGATTACCCCTGGCTATACGCGGTGGAGGTGGGCCAATGGTATTTGAGCGATGCGGAAGCGATACTTTTGCGGGAATATCTCGACCGGGGTGGATTTCTGTTAGTCGATGACTTCTGGGGTGCGCAAGAGTGGGCAATATTCATGGAATCAATGGTGCGTGTTTTTCCAGATCGCCCGATAGTGAAGTTACCGAATGAACACGAGCTTATGCATGTCCATTACGATCTACACCAGCGAATACAAATTCCTGGCAGAAATGGACACCGTCCGGGTACGACGCCTCATTGGCGTGCAATATTCGATGACGAAGGTCGAGTGGTAGTTGCAATAAATTTTAATATGGACATGGGTGATGCATGGGAGCATGCCGATGATCCTTGGTACCCGCAACCAATGACAGCGCTAGCGTACCGTTTCGCGCTTAATTATGTGATCTATTCAATGACACATTGATAAATATAAATTACATCGGTTAGTGCTGTGTATCCGAATGAACAGTCACAGAGTGATTCGCAATTTGTCACTAACAGTCTTGTTTATATAAGAGATTCTACAGACAAATTGCTTCGAATTACGTTGAGTTGGTACTGTTTAACCAGCTAGGCGCACATTGTCTGCACTAGGGTTAATCTGTTCAACCACAGCTGGCAATTCGCTCGCTGAAACCGGTGGCGAGTAAAAGTAGCCTTGAATCATATTACAACCCATGGCAATAATGGCGTCGCGCTGTTCAACCGTTTCCACACCTTCAGCAACAGTATCAAGTCCGAGGCCAGTAGCTAACAGCACAATAGTGTTTGCCACCGACTGATCCGATTGTTCATCCTGTAGGCGACTAACGAAAGCTCTGTCTATCTTAAGTACATCCAGTGGCAGATCTTGTAGATAACTCAAAGAAGAGTAGCCGGTGCCAAAGTCATCAATGGCTATACGTATACCCGCCTCTCGTAAAGTTTTCAGTCTTTTTACAACTGTGGCGACATCGTTCATGATGACGCTTTCGGTCACTTCGATTTCAAATTGATCGGCAGGGGCACCATGACGTGCCAAAGCATTGAGCACTTGGTCTGAGAAGTTTTCCTGTTGAAACTGTGTTGCTGCTATATTGATGCTCACCCTCAGACTGCGTAGATTTGTATCCTGCCATTCACCGATTTGCTGGCAAGCGCGGTTAACAACCCAACTTCCAATGTTGTTGATCAGACCAGCATGTTCAGCAACAGGGATAAATTCCGCCGGTGATACCATTCCGCGTTTAGGGTGCGTCCAGCGTAACAACGCCTCGACACCATCAACATGTCCAGACTGGCAGCAGACCTGCGGCTGATAATATAATTCAAATTGATCCTGCTCGATTGCTATTTGCAGATCTGCTTGCAGCAGGGTACGGTTTCTGATGTCCTCGGCGATGCTCTCATTAAAACTCAATAAGCGTCCCCTGCCAGATTGTTTGGCCTGATACATCGCAACATCGGCGTTGCGTAGCAAAGTGTCGACAGAATCTCCGTCTTCAGGAAAGCGGCTTACACCGACACTGGCACTTATTTTTATATGTTGATTATCAATCAAAAACGATGTTTCAAGCGCAGTCAGAATACGCCTGCCGCAGTCCAGTGCATCATTGGTATCGCGGGTGTTTGGAAGAATCACTGTGAACTCATCGCCACCCATACGAGCCGGTATATCATCGGGTTTCAGGTTTGATTGTAATCGAACAGCAACAAGATGCAGAAGTTGGTCGCCGGTACCATGTCCTAATGTATCGTTAACGTACTTGAAACCATCCAGGTCTATGAAAAGAAGAGCACCGGCTTCACCGTTGTCAAGCAAGTTTTGCAGATCAGATTCGAACCGATGTCGGTTGGGCAGATTTGTAAGGCGGTCGTGAAAGGCTTGGTGACGAAGCGCCATTGACAGCTCTTGACGTTCAAGCGTTGTACCGAGTTGATTTGCAGTGGTGGTGAGTACGTCAAGCTCAGCAGCACCGAGTGGCTGACAACTCGGTGTTTTTACGACGCATAAAACGCCCATGAATTTGCCGTCTTTCAAAAGTGGCAACGCGAATGCGCTGCAACCATCGTCGCTGGTAACTGGTGATGCAATGCACGCAATTGCGTCCGAATCATCAACTGGACCTTGACTGATTGCGCCGCCAGTTTCATAGCAGCGGCGGGCTAACTGTCGCAGGTTCGGTAAATACTTCTCTGCCGCGTTGGGTCTTTCGCTTCGCCTCGATACAACGCTACTAACCTCACCAGTGTCGTCCATCAATACCGCGCCAGTAGCACACACATCCAGCGCGTGTATCATCGCATCGCACACTATGCCACAGGCTTGTTCCAGTCCATCAACTGTGGCTAATTGACGACTAACATCAGCCAGAGTACTTGATTGCTGCAGTGCTTTGCGTGTAGTTCGAAGAAGACGTGCATTAGCTAAAGCAATTCCTGAAATGGTCAGAATGCGTTCGAGAGTGGGAATGTCTGTGCTTAAGGTTGCAGCATCTTCGTCTGACAGTGTGGCAGACATTACCGCTACGACTTCATCACCATCCCAAATGGGCAGCGCACATAACTGCGTTGTTTTTTCGAATGTTTGGGTTGCGCCGCTTGCAACAGCATCATCGGTGTATACCATGCCGCGTGTTGCCCATGCTTTTCCAATTAATCCCTCATTAGGCCAGTAGGTTAGCCCCAGTTGTTGCTCTGGATTCCGGCCGCTTGCGGCAATGAGCTCCATATGGTCACCCGGTTCTTGTAGAACGGCGACATACGCGCCATCTGCGAGTGTCTGAGAAACCAGCGTATCGGTAATTTTCTGACACAGTTCGTTCCTATCGTGGCAAATTAGCAGCTCAGCAAGTAAGCGGTCGAGTGTACTGAGCTTGCTATCGAGTACCGATGCAGTAACGTTTGCAGCCTCGATTTGACTCTCGAGTCCGCGCACATCCGACTGATCCAATGCTTGAATAATCAGTCCGATAACGTTGCCTTTTTTATTGAAAAGCGGTGTGCGTATTGTCAGAATAGAATCGAAGCGCCCTTCACCAAGATCGATAGGGCCGTCGAGGTTTCGTGATGGGATACCCGTCGACATGCACTCTTCATCTCGAGTACGCGCACCCGGCACACCGTTTTCAGGTTCACCAAATAGCAGTTTATGAGAGACACCAATATCAACATCGTTATAGCCGATAATATCGTCTCGATTACGGCCAAGCGTGTCGGCGAAGCGTTGACTCACATACTGAAAACGGTGTGCCCGATCCTTGATCATGAACCAACCCGATTGCATATCGCCAAGCTGCCTGAGTGCAGATTCGATATCTATTTGATCAAACTGAAGGGTCGTTGATGGCTGGATACGTGGCATTAGATTGGATTGTTTGCGGTTTATCTTTTGCGGATAATTGTTCGCGTATGTTGTATCTGTTTTCGACCAGAACAGTCCAATTTTTGATGTTCATGCTGAATAACCGTCGAATCGGTCACAGGTTGTAGCTTCGGCGCGGGTTATATACAGCGTTATTACCAATTAGATGTTGGTAGATGTTGGCAAATCGCCCAACTACAAATGATGAGAATTCAATACTTTGAAATGCGTGTGAAAAATGGCCACGAGCGACACCTTGAATGTCGCCTTCAATTGTGAGAACTGGTTGGACAAAACATGCCTGGCATTAGCCAGTAGATACCTGGCTTGTGCTCCATATGCTGAATCAGAAATATTATCGGCGATTCCTTCCAGATTGCTGTGTTAGCCCAGCGTGAGGCTAATTCCCTGTTTTGCAAGTTCGACAAGCGTTAGCGCTTGCGTTTGCTCATGAGTGTGCCAGGCGCAAAGGTCAGTGCTTCCGCTAGTTTCATTCTGCAGGTCACCTGAAAGGTACTGTACTTTGTACATAATGCGGATACTATGCATTGTGGACCAACCGGGCAGGTTGTCGCAAAGTGAATCTACGGCGACCAATTTTATTACCTTTACCGCCAGGCCTGTTTCTTCATGAAATTCTCGAACAACAGCATCTTCTGGGTCTTCGCCGAAATTTAACCCACCACCCGGCAATGTCCAAAAGCCAGGATTAATGCCAACGCTTTTGGATAAACGGCACAACAACATTTTATCGTCCCGTCGGAGTAGACCATAAGCACTGACGCGAATGATGCGGTCACTGTCCATATTTGAATTTTCTCTTGTTGTAATTGGTGTGCCAGTCACACATTAAAAAGGTAAATGTTCTAACGCTGAGGAAGTTTGGTGTGTGCATCTACCTGACGATCAAGCATATATTTCATGGGAAAAATGATTTTATTCTGCATTATTGCGTTGTGTCACTGGTGGTAGGACCGAGTGGCGGATTAATCGTACATGATTATATTCCTTTTCTTCAAAAGGCATGAGTTTGACGGGCCGATCAGTCAGTGCTAGTTTGAGTCTGTTGGAAACAAATATTTTTACATTCAGTGAAATTACTTCGGGAATTACTCGCAGAATTTCACGTATCGGTGAGTTGATGAGCTTGAGAAACGATCTAAAGGCACAGTGATGGATTCATTGTTATCTCAACCGATACGCCCAATATAAGGAGAGAAAATGAGAAAGCTTCTAAAACAGGCAGTGTTTATCAGCGCTTCGTTCATTCCTGCGGCTGCAATAGCAGAAAATATTTCTGCAACTATAGCAGCTGGTCACCCCCCGGTTTTTCGCTGGGTAAAAATGCTGGATGAGGTATTTGTTCCGGCAGTAACCGAAGCACTATCAGAAAGTGAACACAAGGTTAATTTTTCAGCACAATACGGTGGTGCTATTGCTGGGGTTGGTGAGGAGCTTGAAGCGGTGGAGGCCGGGTTGGCTGAACTTGGCATATGTCAATCACTGTTTGACCCGGCCAAACTGGCTCTCCAGAATGTTACTTACTATACACCGTTCGTTACGGACGACGTGCGCATGGTCAGCACATTGATGCAGCGTCTTCAAGTGGAAGACGAACGTATGCAAAAAAGCTGGAGCGACAATGGCGTTACCTATCTTGGCGCACCAATTGTTATTGATGACTATTTGCTGATGACCAATTTTCCTGTCAACTCTCTGGCCGATTTAGACGGCAAAAAAATCGGTGCACCTGGTCCAGCCCTAAATTGGTTATCTGGAACGGGTGCAGTGGGTGTTTCTGGCAATCTCACCACTTACTATAATGAATTAAAGTCTGGTGTATTCGATGGCGTTATTGTGTTCGCATCGGCTGCATTGCCTGGCAAGCTTTTTGAGGTTGCACCCCATATAACACGTGCCGGGCTAGGCGCTCAGTACGCAGGTTCAGTCTGCGCGAATACCGATTGGTGGGAGGGCTTGCCGGCCGACGTGCAGAGTGCGATGGTATCTGCTTTGGAGAAAACAAGCGATTGGTATTTATCTAACCTTGAGGGTGCAGTGACAAACGCGTTCGAAGTCATGCAGGCGCAAGGGGCGACTGTAGCGGACGCCTCTGCAGAGATGCGCAGTGCCTGGGCTACCGGAATGGATAACGCTGCTAAAACGTGGGCAGCCGATCTGGATGGTAAAGGTGTTCCAGCTACGGATATTCTGAATTTATACATGGAACAAATGCGTGCACAAGGTGCTGAACCGCTTCGTGACTGGGATAAGGAATAACGCAACGCAGTAGAAGTTCCGCATGGCTTTAAGTGGTAACAAAGAACCGATCTACCTGCGCGTGCTAGACAAAGTGACACAGGTGGCCAATATTTGTGGCTCGCTACTCATTCTGGTTTTAACCGCCCTGATTGGTGCGGATGTGGTGAGTCGAAACTTCTTCGACTCACCGATCTCAGGCGTTCCGGAAATGGTTACGCTTTCCATTGTAGCTATCGTGTTCCTGCAAGTTCCACTGGCTCTAAAGGCAGATCGAATAACGCGCTCCGATGCAGCCATCAAATTTTTGCAAAAGCGCGCGCCAGTATTCGCTGGAACATTGAATACTGTGTTTGATTTACTGGGCGCGTTGGTCACCATGGTCATCCTCTATGCTACCTATCCAATATTGATTAAATCCTGGATGCGATCAGACTTTATTGGTGCAGTAGGCGATTTCACCGCACCAACCTGGCCGGTAAAGGCAATGATAATGTTTGGCGCCGCATTGTTGGCTTGCCAGTTCCTGGCACGCATAGTCCGTCGTTATAGCTCGGCAGTAACAGAAAACCGAGAGCACTGATGACACCTTTTGACATCGGCTTACTGGCTCTGGCCGGGTTAGTAATCCTTGTGTTTGCAGGTATGTATGTGCCTATCGCACTAATGCTGGCATCGTTTATTGGCGTCTGGGCAATAAAGGGTTCGCCAGAATTGGCTGCAAAAATGCTTGGGCTGGCTGCAAACGATGCTATAGCCAGCTACTTTTTCGGTGTTGTTCCGTTATTTGTGCTCATGGGGTTTATCGTTTCAGAATCTGGTATGGGGCGCGATGCTTTCGATGTCGCCAATGCCATGTTTCGTCGAATAAAAGGTGGCCTTGGCGTAGGTACAATTGCTGCGAATGCGATCTTCGCTGCGGTAACTGGAATTTCAATTGCATCTGCTGCCGTATTCACACGCATTGCTGTCCCTGAGATGCGTCGGCATGGATACAGTACTCGGTTTTCCGTAGGTGTTGTGGCGGGAAGTTCAGTTTTGGGTATGCTTATTCCACCAAGTTTGTTACTTATCCTTTTCGGACTGCTTGCAGAACAATCCATTGGTGATTTATTTGTCGCTGGGGTGGGGCCAGGTATTTTACTCGCTGTGTGTTTTGCCGTTGGCACCATTGCTCTAGCCACGTTCGCACCTGGCTTTGTTGGCAGATCACTGAGTGCAGACGCAGAAGACTTCACACAGTTGCAATTGTTATCCAAAGGGCTACCACTAACTGCACTGATATTCCTGGTGCTTGGTGGTATTTACTTGGGTTGGTTTACGCCGGTTGAAGCAGGCGCGATCGGCGCGATTGGCGCATTGTTTATAGGACTCCTAAAGCGTCGACTAAGTTTAAACGCGTTAGGGCGAGTACTGGTTGATACAGGATTAGTTACCGCGTCAGTGTGTTTTCTCATTATTGCTGCCCAAATGTACTCACGTATGCTGGCTTTTTCAGGTTTACCTCACGCGTTCGGAGAGTTTGCCAGTACGGCTGATTTAGAACTAATTGGACTCATACTGCTCTATGTTGGCGTCGTTATTCTTATGGGCATGATTCTGGACAGCTCGTCTATCATGCTAATTCTGGTGCCGCTGATGCTACCTATTATTGAACCGATGGGCGTCGATTTGGTGTGGTTTGGCATTGTGACGGTAATTGCTGTAGAAGTGGGGTTATTAACTCCGCCCTTTGGCATTTCTGTGTATGTTATCAAGTCAACACTTGACGACAAGGATGTGAGCTTAACCGACATATTTATTGGTGCCGCACCATTTGCATTTATTATGTTGCTTTGCCTTGCTCTAATAATTACTTTTCCAGTCATTGCTACCGGCCTGATAGGTCGATGAGAGTCATCGATGCCACGTAAATTTATAGATTTGTCCGTCGCGCTCGAATCTGATATTCCTTCCGACCCAGACATCATGCTGCCAGAAATAGAATATTTCTCTCATAAGGACACGGCCAGTCAATTAACTGGATTTTTTCCAGGGCTCGAAACTGATGATTTACCAAACGGAGAAGGTTGGGCATTAGAAAAGTTAACCATATACACCCACAATGGTACACATCTGGATGCACCTTATCATCATCACTCAACGATGAATGATGGTAAACGTGCCATCACCATTGACGAAGTCCCCTTGGAATGGTGTTTCAATCCGGGTGTAAAACTGGATTTTCGACACTTACCCGATGGGCACATAGTGACTCCAGCAGAAGTTGATGCAGAACTTGATCGTATAGGTCATAAGCTGTCACCACTGGATATCGTGTTGATCAACACTGCGGCCGGAGATCGATATGGTGAAGCTGACTATCTGGTTCGTGGATGCGGTATGGGAAGAAAGGCGACCTTGCATTTACTTGAACAAGGTGTACGGGTAACCGGCACCGACGCGTGGAGTTGGGATGCTCCATTTACGCTAACGGCGAAGAAATATGCTGCCGAAAAAGACCCGAGTATTATCTGGGAAGGTCACCGCGCCAGCATGAAAATCGGCTACTGCCATATCGAGAAATTAACCAACCTGGATACATTGCCTCCATCTGGATTTAGCGTTTCATGTTTTCCATTTAAAATTAAAGCCGCTTCCGCCGGTTTTGTAAGGGCCGTTGCCATCATAGAGGATTGATATTGATTTTGAATTCATCAATTAGTCGTTGTATTGTTTAATCCTTGTATTGTTACATCGATACCTTAATTGTTGTTAACGATGCAGTTACACTCAAATCCACACGCAGTCTGAAATTCAAACGCCAATACAATAATGTGAGCGCGCAACGAATTCAAGGACTCTCGTATGTGTATTCAGTCAGAAAAATTTCAATTCTTTCTGACTAAAAATCGAGTTACGCGAATTCAATTGATCTGTTTTTTATTTCATCCAAAAGATCTAATTGTTGTCTGCGCCGCTTCATATCTTTCTCATCGACGTTTCGCAAACTCGCACTTTTTTTAGCACTATTGAGCTTATTAAAACTCTCAATTTCCTGGCTAGAGAAAACCTGTTCTTGGCCTTTAGCCACAATTGCTCTATCGTACCCCAACGCATCAAGCATGTTGCCTGCCACAGATTCAAAGATGCCAATTTCATCTGTGGGCATTTCTTTAATAAATTTTTTGCTGTTATTTTGAATTATGGGGTTAGTGACATTTCCCCACAGCTTGCTTGATTCAGCTGCATTTCGCGCTTCATTAGTTTTGTAAAAATCCAGCATTGCTGGCACATAGTTGGTATTCAGGAAACCACAAAGTGACCTGGCAGTCTCCTCTGGTTGTTGAGTTAACTGTTCATAGCTAATACTGTGAAAACGCTCTTGAGAAATTAGTTTACTTAAATTTAGGGCTTTTGTTTGAGTATCTGCCCACTCTTTTGCGATGCAGTAGATATGTTTTTCACCTACCACCGCTTTTTGAAAAGATAATGCAACATCACGACCATCACGATACAAATAGATATATTTTGGGTAATTAAAATGTTTTTCAATATCACTTACATAATTGATATTCGCCAAGCTTTTGCAACACCATGTTTTTGCACCCTGGCTCTGTGCATATTGATCGTAAACCACTCCATAGACACTCATCAAACTTCTTTTTTTGGCTTCTGCCATTACCACGTCGCGATCAAAACTCACGCCGCTCCACTCAACTGGATTCATTTCAACTAGTCGGCAAACGTCATCAACTAACAGCGCAAAGTTATCATCTGATTTCAGATCACCATAGTTGTTCATCAGCGGGATCATGCGTTCCAGAATATGCGGAGGATGAGGCGAGGATATATCTTTTAGCTGGTTCATCATTAGTCTTAATAGATTTGAACCAGATCTTTGTGTGCCAATCATAAAAACGGGTGTCTTGGTGCTGTTCATAGTATTTTTATGCCTATGGTTAACCAGTGGCTCACGCTAAGTGAGGTTACGTTCTTAGTTTGTACATACATGCACGCTAAAAATACGTGCTTACGAAAAAGCTAAAAATCCAACTACTCCTGCGATAGGTATTATCCAAAATACTTCTAGCTTAAGTTTTAACAGCGCGAACATCGAAAGGATAAATATCGTGACTGTGACAAGGTTGATCTCTGCCGACATAGCCACCACATAGGCTGCTGCTGCGATCATGCCTATTACACCGCAGCGGACACCTTTTAACACTGCTTTGACATGAATAGACGATTTCAGCGCTTGAAGGTAATGCGTGCATATCAGCATGATTATGGCGGGTGGAGCGAATATGCCAATAGTGGCTAATGTTGCGCCAGAAATTCCCGCCACTTTATAGCCAATAAACGTCGCGCTAATCAAAATCGGACCGGGAGTGATTTGTCCCATTGCAATGGCATCTATGAATTCTTTGTGTGTAACCCACCGGTGACCTTCTACGATTGATTCTTGCAACAAGGGGATGAAAACAAAACCGCCTCCAAAAAGCAGTACGCTCATACCAGCAAATGTTGTGAAAAGCTTGCCAGCCAAAAGTAGCTTTGCACTTAAAGCAGACTGAAACGCCACTAGCGCGATGACCACCGCAATGACAGAGCCGCTTGCGATCATCCAGAATCTAGAGTGATCATTTGGTACGCTTGCCTTACTCGCTCTTGGCTTATCGGTATTTTCATCTTTTCTATACAGCAGCCAACCTAGAAAGCCCGCGCTGAAAATGACAAATAAAGTGCTATAAAAACCTCCAACAAAAACAATAATCATCAATGCGGCGACAGCTATCGCAACTTCAGTAAACCCAGTCAGAGCCTTTTTACCCATAGTTATTGCAGTAGCTGTAATGATGGCGGCTACCGCTGGTAGAAAACCTTGGAATACGCTGTTTACCGCAGGCAAATCGCCCCAGGTAAAATACACATAGCTAAAAAATAGAATTAGAAAAAAGGATGGCAGGATGACCGCTGTGGCACAAACAAACGCACCAGATAATCCCCGAATTTTATAACCGGCATACGCCACGACATTGACGGCCACTGGGCCAGGTAAAACAGTTGCCAGCGAGATACCGTCCAACATGTCTTCATCAGTCAATAATTTTTCTCTATTGACTAGATAATTTTGGACCACGGATATGAGCGCCATGAATCCACCAAAAGCAGTACTGCCAATTTTTAGAAACGTCAAAAATAAGGATAGTAACGAAGGTGGCTTCGTATCAAGGTACTGTTCCGCATTAACACTCATCGCACACACCCATCACACACCCCCATCGCTATTGGCCTTTACATATGGTTAAGAATATTTTTTACATGTGAGTTGAAGTTGCTTTCTTATGAGTTGGCCGTAACAACACGGCCGTAGCAAGGAAAAAGAATGAAGGAATCCTTGTTTGGGGTATGCAAAAAAATGCATGTTTTCTCCACGAATTTGTATGAAAGACAGTATCACATAACCTAAAATTGAGTATTAAGTTTTAGTGCTTCAAACTAAGTTGGTTTGCACATGGAGTGAGGTGGCGCAACGGTGCTTTGTGTTGTTAACAGTGGTAGAACGTTTAATATTAAGCGATGAAAGCCGAACGAGATAACGTGAACATTTAATAATAGATTCAATTAATAGATTGAATTAATAGATTGAA
>CALIMV010000043.1 GCA_938045275.1 uncultured Granulosicoccaceae bacterium | reverse complement strand
TAGCCCGCTGGGTCAAACAGACTGATCCGGACTCTGCGTTATGTTCTTTCGCCATAGCACCACTATGCCTGTAGAACATGCCTTGATTCCGAATCAGTCTGTTTGACAGAGATGCAAGGGAATTAATCAGAGGTTCCCTAGTTACACGTTGTCGTGTGCTCTATGCAAAACAACGATCAACACCCCTGTGACAATAAACGCACTGGCTATGTTTTGCTATGGCTCAATGCTGACATCGTAGTCCACGATAAACGGAGCGTGATCAGAAAAGCGCTTTTCTCGGTAGATTCGTGTGCTTTTAACTTTGTCACTAAGATCATCGCTAATGACGTGATAATCCAACCGCCAGCCCACGTTTTTGTCCCATGATTGACCTCGATTGGACCACCACGTGTACTCATGTTCTTTTTGCGGTAGTTGTCGGAAAGCATCAGCGTATTTGTGCTTTGTGAACAGATCGTTTATCCATTCACGTTCCTCCGGCAAACAACCCGAGCTTTTCTGATTGCTTTTCCAATTTCGAATGTCGGCTTCAGTGTGCACAATGTTCCAGTCTCCGCAAACGATTTGTGATTTTTTTGATCGGCGACGTTTTTGCAGGTGAGGTAGATAGGCATCCATCATCTGGAATTTTAAAGCTTGTCGCACATCGCCGCTGGAGCCGGACGGCATATACAGCGAAACAACTGACACGTTACCAAACTGTGCTTCAAGGTAGCGGCCTTCGTCGTCCACCCAGTCGATGCCTAAACCCCGGATGATTTTTCGAGGCTTGATACGGCTGTAAATGGCGGTACCGCTATAGCCCTTTTTCACCGCGTCAAAGTAGTAACAATGAAAGCCTTTTGGGTGAAATACAGCGTCGTCTAGCTGATCTATCTGGGCTTTGGTTTCTTGTATGCAAACCACATCTGCCCTTTGTTTCGAAAGCCAGGTGAAAAAGCCTTTTTTTGCAGCAGATCGGATGCCGTTCACATTTACAGTAATTATTCTCATGCCACAAATTGTACACCGCATCAACTGTTGATACCGCGCACATAAAAGGCTTCATACCCTTAAATCTGAAAATCAATGGACGATAGCTTCACTGTGCGAACGAATAATCACAGTTGTTTCCGGTTTAGTTCAATGAGAATGGTCTCTCGAATAGTTCGCAAAACACAATATTGGAAATTTCTATGATAACGGTCCAAACTCAATTCACGGTAAAGCTCAGCGTAATGCTGTTGGCTGGATTGGTATGGTGTACGTCGGCCCATGCTCAGGGGCTGAAAAAGCCTGCTCCAAAGGTCTATCGGTATGAAGAAAGTGGCTTGACTACCTATCAGGACAGGGCACCGAGCTCCGTTCAAGACAACGGCCATGCTGTTTTGAGTAATCGGGGCGTGGTGGTTAAAGAAGTGCTCAGTAGAGAAGAGCGGCGCATAGCTCAACGTGAAAAGCGAGACAAAGAGCTGGCAGTTATTCGTGACCGTGCTCTACTGGCCACTTTTACTACTGAGGAAGACCTGACTCGTACGCGTGACGATCGTGTCGGCATGATTGATGGTCTGATCGGTCGTTTGGATGATCGAATCCGCATACTCTCTGAGCGTTTGAGTGTCGTCGAAAAACGAATTCTTCAACAAGAACAGACTCGCGGTGAGGGTAATGCTGCGGAATCGTTGTACGCTGAGCAACACAGTATTCAGCGTAACATTGAAAACGCCTGGTCTCTGATCGACTCTAAAGCAGCCGAACGAGGTGTGGTATCCGAAAAATTTGAAAGTGATTTAATTCGGTATCGTGAACTAAAAGTCGAGATGGGTCGAGAATACTAAAACAGCACAAGCAGCTTGCACTGCGGGTTAGTTAAAAGCGAATTACCAATTTAGTTGTGCGAGCGTAGTCTTGGAAAATGCATGTGAGTTTGACACCCTGCATTCGCAAAGAATGTGGGTTATACGTTTTCCTGATCAGGTGTGTCATCCTTGATTAAGGTGCCTACGCCCTGATCAGTAAATAGCTCCAGCAGTACAGCATGCTCAACACGACCATCAATTATCTGAACACTGCCAACACCCGCTTGAACAGCATCGAGTGCACACTGCACTTTGGGTAGCATGCCACCCTGAATCGTTCCATCAGCAATCAGGGACGCGATTTGTGTTGGTGTAATGCCGGTGAGTAGCTCACCTTGTTTATCGAGAATTCCAGGTGTGTTTGTCAGCAATAACAGTCGAGTTGCTTTTAAAGCAGATGCAACCGCGCTGGCAACAAGATCGGCGTTAATATTGTAGCTAGCCCCTGAGGCGTCAGTGCCAATGGGCGCTATAACAGGAATAAAATGTTGATCCTGCAACTTGCGGACAACGCCTGTTTTGATTTGATTGACTTGGCCGACAAAGCCGAGTGCATCAGCCTCACGATTTGGTAAGTGCAAGGGGTTGGCGAGTATAAGATCGGCATCTTTGCCTGTTAGCCCAACGGCTTTACCACCAACCTGATTTAGCAGCGATACAATACTCTTGTTAACCACCCCACCAAGAACCATCTCAACCACTTCCATAGTGGCGGCATCGGTGACACGCATGCCATCGAGAAACTCACTCTTTATACTTAACCGATCAAGCATGTCGGCAATTTGCGGCCCACCTCCGTGAACCACCACCGGGTTTATGCCTACATGTTTAAGCGTGACAATGTTTTGTGCAAAGCAACGCTTCAGGTGTTCATCGGTCATGGCGTTGCCACCGTATTTTATGACGATGGTTTCACCAGAATAACGCTGCAAATAGGGCAATGCTTCGTTAAGCACGCGCGCTGTATCGCGCGCAGCTTGCAAATCGACTGACGGAGGTGTTTTATTAGTATCCTTGGTTCCAGTCATTTCTCGCGTTTTTTTCTATGCTAAAACGGGGTTTTGACGCTTGGGTCGGTTCGCTGCATAGTATCGCGAAATTCATTCTGGATTCGTGTCATCGCTTCATCACTGTCGGCTTCGAAACGAATAACCAAAGAAGGCGTGGTGTTCGATGCACGTACCAATCCCCAACCATCGTTAAAGTCAGCTCGTACGCCATCGATTGTGGTTAGCTTGGCGCCGTCAAAATTGGCGTTCTTGACAAAGGCCTCGATAAATTCGTGGTGTGCACCGTCTTGCTCGAAAACCACATTGAGTTCTGGCGTATTAATACTGTCCGGGATTTCGCCAAATATCTCGCTGGCTGACCGGTCGGTGTTCGATAAAATCTCTAACAAACGAGCTGCCGCGTACAACGCATCGTCGAAACCATACCATCGTTCTTTAAAAAACAGATGCCCACTCATCTCGCCACCAAGTAAGGCACCGGTTTCTTTTATTCGTGCTTTGATAAACGAATGGCCGGTTTTCCACATGTCTGGCTCACCACCAGCGGCGCTGATCGCATCGGGTAAAACCTTTGAGCATTTCACATCATAGATTATGCGTGCCCCTGGGTTTCGGGATAGTACATCCTGGGCGAACAACACCATTTGCCTGTCTGGCCAAATGACATTGCCTTTGTCATCGACTACGCCAACGCGATCACCATCGCCGTCGAACGCCAAACCAACCTCGGCATCGTTATCTTTTACCGCTTTTATCAAATCTTCAAGGTTTTCCAACTTGGCAGGGTCGGGATGATGATTGGGGAAGTTGCCATCGACTTCGGTAAACAGGGCTGTGCTTTCGCAACCCAGGGATTTAAATAGTTGAGGTGCAGCAGCTCCCGCCACACCGTTTCCACAGTCGTAGGCTATTTTTACCGGGCGGCTAAGCTTGATGGTGCTGGTGATTTCGTTCAGATAATCTTGCAGAATATCTTGTGTGCTGAACTTACCTTTACCATTATGCAGTTTGCCTGCCTGTAAGCGTTCGTATAGCTTGGTTATACCGTCGCCAAACAATGCATCGCCTTCGACCATCATTTTCAGGCCGTTGTACTCGGGCGGGTTATGGCTTCCGGTTACCATGACGCCTGTGCCGGTTTTCAAATGAAAAGTAGCAAAGTACAAAACGGGTGTCGGTACCATGCCGATGTCGATGACATCCACGCCAGTTGATGCAATGCCTTTTCCCAAAGCACCCACCAGGTCTGGGCCTGAGAGTCGGCCGTCCCGCGCAACCACAACGGCAGTAATACCACGTTCATGGCATTCACTACCAAAGGCACGACCAATCTCGAGAACAACATTGGGTGTGAGAGTGTCGGTTACTACGCCTCTAATATCGTATGCCCGAAAAATCGCCGGTGAGATAGCCATGAATTTTGTTGTCCTGTTTGTGTTATCGCTAATAGTTGTTTGCAGACCGCAAATACAGAGTCTAAGTAATACCGATCTTAGTTAATACGGATCTTAATAACACGGATCTTAGTAACACCGATCTTAAAGTCGCGAAATGTTGCAACACCCGTGCCTTTTATAAATCGAAAGACACGCGTCGCGCCATAATATTGACGCGCCGTGAGGGTTGTTCAGGTTTTACCGGTAGAGCCAAATCCACCCGTTCCTCGATCAGTGCTTCCAAATGAATCTACATGATTAAATGCAACTTGGGCAACTGGTACGATCACCAATTGGGCGATTCGCTCGCCTTCATCTACCGTGTAAGGCTTATCACCACGATTCCAGCAAGAAACAAACAGCTGTCCTTGATAATCCGAATCGATGAGCCCAACCAGGTTGCCCAACACAATGCCGTGTTTATGGCCCAGGCCCGAGCGCGGTACGATAAGTCCGGCATAGCCGGGGTCGCGTATGTAGATGGCTATACCGGTTGGAATTAAATGCGTTTCACCTGCATTTATGTGCAACTCTTTATCAACACATGCACGCAAGTCGAGCCCGGCTGAGCCTTCACTGGCATAAGTGGGTAGTTCAATAGAATCGCCGATACGAGGGTCAACAATGGTGTAGTCGATAGATTGCATAGCAGGCCTTTTTTAACCGACGATGTTAGCCGTTGATGTTGTGGAACAGCTAACGGCATAAGTCGCGAATTTGGTAATGTCGTTTACTCATCACAGAAATGTGCCTTCCACTGTGAATCTGCAATCAGCGGTTGGCAAGTCGTTCCGCAATTATATCGAGTAGTTCAGCTGCTACCTGCTTTTTTGTTGCCGAGGCGATACGCCGATGCCCGTCGGCAGGCCAATAAACGTCGAGAGAGTTTGTATCAGAACCAAATACTGGGTTATCTGACTGGCCGACTTGATTGGCGGCAATGATATCGAGGTTCTTTTTTTTCAATTTACCGCGCGCGTATTTTTCCACGTGCTGTGTTTCAGCTGCAAAGCCTACGCAAAAAGGTCTGTCGGGCAAGGCCGAAATGCTGGCCAGAATATCCGGATTGCGAACCAGTGTCAGCGTCATGTTGTCGTCGTTTTTCTTGATTTTCTCTTCTGCTACGTTTTCCACACGATAATCAGCCACTGCAGCCACACTGATAAACACATCTGCACCTTCGACGGCTTTAAGGGCTGCTGTATGCATAGCTTTGGCGGTATCTACATCAATGCGAGTCACGCCGGTGGGTGTTTCGAGTGTGACTGGCCCTGCGATCAGCGTGACTTTGGCTTGTTTACGATGCGCGGCATCAGCAAGCGCAAAGCCCATTTTTCCTGAACTGCGATTAGTGATAAAGCGGACAGGGTCAATGGGTTCCACCGTTGGCCCGGCCGTGATGACTATGTGCAGTCCGGCCAATGAATTACGGAGAGCTGTTTTGACACCGGTTGGTTGTTGATTGGCTGGGGTATCCGATGGTGTACCTGGCACGTGATTGTCAGCTTCGACAGGTATCGCCACTTGACTCAACATCTCGTTGTTTGCAAATTGCACCACTAAATCTCTGATATCTTCTGGTTCCAGCATCCTGCCAGCCCCTGTTTCACCGCAAGCTTGCGCACCCTCATCGGGTCCGAGCAGGGTGACGCCACGCGCGATGAGCGTTCTGGTGTTTTCCTGCGTTGCAGCATTACTCCACATGAGTCGATTCATTGCCGGTGCGAGTAGCAACGGCGCATCACTGGCCAGTACCAGTGTGGTAAGTAAATCGTCCGCAAAGCCATGGCTTAAGCGTGCGATGAGGTTTGCACTGGCTGGGGCTATAACGATGATATCCGCCCATCGCGCCAGCTCAATATGGCCCATGGCAGCTTCTGCGGCTGTATCAAGTAGTTCGGTATGAACTGGATTGCCGGTTAGTGCTTGAAAGGTTAGGGGCGTTATAAACGCTTGCGCCCCGGTCGTCATAACAACACGTACCTCGGCACCTGCATCGATAAGGCGTCTGGCCAGAATAGCGCTCTTGTAGCTGGCTATACCGCCTGAAATACCGAGCAGAATTTTTTTATCTTGTAGTGCTTGCATAGCGATATGGTAACAGCCTGTCGCCCTTGTAAACCAGACATGACGCTGGCGCTTAAGATCCTTTCCAAGCGCGCAACGATCATGCCTTTTTAACCGTAACGGTAGTTTTGCTGAGTTGTCATTGCCGTAATCAGGTTGCCAAGTGGGTGGCAACGTCTGTAGCAATGTGGGTTGATTTCATGACTATCCGCGTATCTCAGGTTTTCGCTTGTGCCGCTTTAACCGCTTCACGGAACCGATCTCGGATAGCAAGTGAGGTCAAAGGAATAGGGTTCATTGCCTGGCTGCCCGGTTCAACTTTGGCAACAATCACGTGCGGCCCTGGCGTTTTCATACATTGCGCAAGCTTATCTGCAGCATCAGCACCGGCTACTTCGACACTACTGTCGATGCCTGCCGCCTTCGCAATGGCGGCCAATGATGTGCCTTTGGCCGTATGCGTTGGTTGATCACCTGTTGACCCGTAAGAGCCATTATCGACAATAAACAGGATGAAGTTTTTGCAGTCTTCCAAAGCAATAGTGGATAGTGTGCCCAGGTTCATCAGTACACTGCCATCACCATCGATCGCGATAACCGTGTTGTCAATTTCCATACTCAAGCCAAGGCCGATCGATGATGACAATCCCATGGAGCCGAGCATGTAAAAGTGATTATCAGAGTCGCGAAGTGAATAAAGCTCCTGCGATGGAAAACCCAAATTACAAATAACAAACTCTTCGTCTGTAAGTAATGGTGTGATCGACTTTAATAGTTCGTAGCGTCTCATGGTTTATCGTGCTCCCCAGAAATCGTAATCCAATATAGCGGCAACCGGCCCTTCAGCAACATCAGTGAACGGCACCAGCTGACCGACTTTTTTTGTGTCTGACGGGTCGCTGAACATATAAGTTGGAATATTGATGGTTTGTAAAAGAGTTTCAACGGCTGTGCCCATTGGCACTTGCGCACCGATTGGTTCGCCTGGTGAGCCGCGATGACTTATCACCATTAGAAATGGTAGTCGGTAATACAATCCGAGTGAACACAAAGAAGTGATGAGTGTTCCAACGCCGGTGTTTTGCATGACGATGACGGGTTTTCGACCGGCAAGCCATGCGCCAGTGCAAATGCCCAAACCTTCTTCCTCACGATTTACAGCGCGATAGGTAATCTCGTTGTCTTGTTCCAGGGTTGATATAAAACCACCGAGTAGTTTGCAAGGTACAGATACAAAAAAGTCAGCGCCATTGGCTTTTAGGTCGCGGAGTAAGGCCTGATTAACATCGGTTGCACTCATTGTAAAATTACTCGACTGGTTGAGCTAACACATAATAAAGTCATGATTGATTAGTCTAGGTTTATATTGTATTGAAACAAATCGGCACGAAACCGACTTGTACGAATTTCGACGGCACGATCTTTCATGTCGAACGCTGTGCGATTGACTTGAAGTGTTGGGCTGCCAACGGCCACCGATAGATCTGTAGCAGTTTGTTTGTCTGCGGCAATAGCCGAGATGTATTCTTCGGCACGCAAAACAAAAATGCCGTATTGCTGATGGTAGAACGGATACAAAGCTTGCGGCAAACTTTCGGGTAATGTGGCCAAGCCATGAAACAAATCCGCAGGTACAACGATGTGTTCGCTGGTGGCTCGTATACCGTCGACACAGCGCAGTCGCTCTATGACGGTCACTTGATCTTTACTTTTTAAGCTAAACCAATCTCGCTCGTGTTCATTAGCTGATCGTGTAAAGACGGTTTCCTGGTCTGGCTCGGGTGTTACACGCTCACCCCCCGGGTGGGCCAGCCTGAAAAAGTGATAGTACGAACGCTCTTCAGATAATTTTCTAACAAAGGTGCCACGGCCCTGCTGACGGTCCACCAACCCGGTTTCTTCCACCACCGACATGGCTTTACGTATGGTGCCCTGACTAACAGCGAATTCTTCTGCCAAGGCAAACTCGTTGGGAATAGGTTCACCTGGACGCCAATGCCCATCGTATATGCGATTGGCAATACGATCAGCCACACGCTGATACAGCGGGGCCGTGTCTAATGGGGCAGCGATGGGTTGCAAAGCAAGTGGTTCCAGTGTTGGTGATCAGAATTGATGAAAAATTCATGTATAAGATACATGAATATGGTGGTATGCGCAAATTCAATGCTTGTCACCCAGCAGGCTGTTTTTGCCCGTATTTAAGTCCGCGGTAAGAGTCTTTTAGTGATAACCAGTCGAAGCTGCAGATACTGACTGATTCAGGAATACCGGCATTGGGAAATGGCATGTCATATCGTCCACGCCATAGGCACAATCTTTTGTGACCGAATTCTGCACCTGTCCTAATTCATCCTAATTGCACATTTTTCACCTGTTCGTGGATAGCGCTATTACGTTCAAATAGCAACCGGTAATATTGCGCGGTTTTTAAGATGGTTGGGTCGGAAAAGTTGATGTACGCTCATGTTTCATACACCGGAAGCTGTATGCATACCAGCATCAACAAGCCAAATTTGCGTAAATGGAACGCTGATCGAATAGATCTGGCGTTATGGGTAAACATCGGTTTTAGCGTCTTGATTTTGTTGTTCGCCGCATTATTGTTTCAACCGGTGCTCGAATGGGCCTGGCATCAAGTTGCACGCCAGAATCGGCAGTATCACATTCTCGTATCGGCAATGTTTGTCGGGCTATGCGTATTTCGCTTGTATCAGGAAAAACATACGCTTTCTTTTGCCAAGCCGAACGTCTATGCAACATTGTTGCTCTGTGTGGTGTGCACGGCGTATGTATTTAACCAGCAATATTTGCGGCTGAATGCGGTGTCAGTAGCCTTGCTATTGATGTTTTGTTTTGCACTGCTGGGTCATTTTGTGTCTATCGCCGCTTGGCGTTCGTGCTTTCAGCCAATGTTGTTGTCTATGTTGGTTTTACCGTTTGAGGGTTACCTGGATATATTTTTGGGTTTCCCCATGCGGTTATTAAGTGCAGAATTTGCAGTGAGTGTTTTACACATGCTGCAGATAGCAACTGTCAGCAGCGATACTGTGCTGCTTATTGATAATCGATCAGCCATTGTTGATATCGATTGCAGTGGTATCAAAGGGTTTTGGATTGGCAGTGTTTTCTTCTGTGCCATTACCTGGATAGAGCGCTATCGATTAAACCTGCGGTGGTTTTTAATCGCAAGCCTGGCAGTTTTCTTACTGTTTGCTGGCAATGTGCTTCGTATTACTGCGTTAGTGGTGATTGATCTTGTGCTTGGCAAAGCAGAGCTTGCGCAGATGTTACATGAATCATTAGGTCTGATTTCTTTTACCGCAGTGTTGTTTCTGAGCTGGCAATTGTTACGTGTATTCGGGTCCCGGCACGAGCGGTCGAAGCGCGTTCCGCAAATCACATCAAAATCGGCTTGCTCTTCAAGCAGGCTGTCAACGACAACCGTTATGCTCTCAGCTTTGTTGCTGGGATTTGGTTTGCTGCAAACAGACCAGGTTAAATCGGCGCAGAACAACATTAAACCAATGTGGAACTTCGAATTGATCAACAATCAATTTACGCCACAAGGTTTGAATTCGATAGAACAAACATTCTTTGCTGACAACAATGCCAAGGCGTTTAAATTTTCAGGGTTTGTTGAATCGGCGGGCAGTGAGTATGAAGCGAGTGTGCTTGTGGTGTTCAGCTCTCATTGGAAATCGCAACACATTCCAGAGCATTGCTATGTGGCGCAAGGGTACAGCATAACGTCCAGTCAAGTGCTAAAGCTGCGTGACGCATCTGTGCCTGACGGCGCTTCATTCAGACAACTTCAGCTGGTTAGGCAGGTTGGTGATACGGGCGCAGCGAACTCAACACAAAGCTACACCACAGACTACTGGTTTCAATCAAAAAACGGCACTACCGTGAATTACTCACGGCGAGTGCTATCGCAAATGGCTAATCCTGATGCACCCTGGGCAATGGTTTCAGTGCTGTGGCATGAGGGCGTGCCAAGCCTGGTTCGTCAGCAGTTGTTAACGGATATACAAAAAACGGTTTCACGGAATATGAACAGTCATGGTTGATACCACATTAACACCTACAGAATTACCGGGTTCAGTTGAGCCAGGCTCCAGCAAGGGGCCGAAAATTAAACGCGCGCAACTTATCGCTTCAAAAATCATTTTTTATGTGGCGGCCACGGTGTTTTGTTTGTGGCAAATAGCTTTTGTCATATTCAGTTTGTTTATCGTGCTGCCCGATTTGTTGCCTGAGATCTGGATTTCATATCGGTACTTTGATATGCCATTGGTCTTTTTCGCGCTTGTGGTGGGATTCTTTATTTTACCCATGTTGTGTCTGGGCGTTATTGTCTGGTTGTTCATGGTTGGTGGTGAAAAACGTTATCGGCTTGTTCTGAAATTTTTCTACGGATTTGAATTACCCGCTTTGCTTTTATTGGGCCTGTATTTGTTGAATTTGCGTGACTATTCATTAGGTATGGGTTGGTTGCTGCTTGTGGCAACAGTTGCAATGTGTTTTTGGTGTGCGTTGGTTTTCCATGAGCGTAGGGGGCACGACAAAAATGCTGAATTGTTGTTTGTCGACAGTCGATTCGCTATGGCATTTTCAAGCATCGTTTGTGCAGTTGGTATTTATGTGTCGTTGGCTTTGTTGCTGTTTGTTGTGCCGTTGCTGTCACAGCTTGTCCTGTTTTTAGTTGAATCAATAAGTCATCTTTTTAAAGCAGGGTTTTATATCGATGAATTATTCAACGCGCTATTATCGGTAGACTGGACGGAGTTTTTCTCCGGTATTGGGTTTTCGTTTGCAGCCATTCCTTTTGTGGCACTTGTGGCTTTGGTATTTATATCGATGGGGTTGGTGCTGGTTCTGCCGGTCATACTGATTTATCTTTACATCGGGCAATTTATGGATCGGCTGCGTCAGCCGAAATTGGTACAAAATGTATTGGTTGCAATGGCGGTTTTTGTTGTACTTGTTTGCATACACGTTGGCGCGAATCAACAGTCGCAACAAAATGTATTTGCCATGTTGGAGCAAGAGGCGCAATCAGCAGTCGATAAGAGCATGTTGATTGATAAAAAAGAGCAAATTAGAGATGGCTTAATGAATGCGTATCTGTCGCGCTACAGGTATTTGTCGTCAACCGGTACGGCTTCCTTGTTAACCAAGTTATATGTTGATACGTTTTCTATTGACAAAGAGATTGCGAAATACCCACAACTGCTACTAAATTTTCTGTTCAAACCAATTTTGTATAACGGGGATAGTCGAAACGACGTGACGCTGGCTGCGGAGGCGTACGAAAAACATTTTGATGTGCCGATACAAAAAGCTGAGCTCGAAGAAATTTGGCGTACGCTTAGATTTAACTCAAATGCGAGTCGACAAAATGCGGCGGGCTTGTTGGATGTGAGTCAGGAGTCGGTGTACCTGGAAAAACAATCTATCGATGTGCAGGTTGATCATCAACTGGCGACAGTGCGAGTCACACAAAAGCTTGTTAACAAAGAAATGCGACAGCGTGAGGCTGTAGTGCATTTTAGTTTGCCAGAGTATGCCGTTATTACGGGTGTCTGGCTGAGTAACAATGAAAGTAATCTGGAGCAATACAGCGCGCTGGTCGCACCACGCGGTGCTGCACAGGAGGTGTATAAGACGGAAGTTTCCCGAAGAATTGATCCCGCTTTGCTGGAGAAAGTCGGGCCAGAGCTTTATCGACTTCGAGTGTACCCAATAGAACGCGCGTACCGACAAAATCGCCACGAAGTGGTTGATGGCAAGCCAATGTTCGTCACGTTTGAATATCAAAGTCTGGTCGATAGCCAAGGTGTTTGGCCAGTGCCAACATTGTTAGAGAAACGACACTTGTTCTGGGATGAAAACACCATCGATATGGTTAATGGTGAACAGATAAAGCGTCAACGACCAGACGATTGGATACCGGTTGAGGCTGGCAAGCACAACCGGGTAGAGCAGGTTATTACAGAAGTATTGGGAACAGAAACTCACTCTGTATGGGCTGTGCCGCGATCCTATTTACACAGTGAGCCGAACAATTTAAATGATGATATGTCGTTTGAAAGCATTGTCGTGTTGGTGGATGGTTCGAGAAGTATGGAGCGACATGCTGACAAAGTGTTGCAGGCTTTAGAGCAAATGCCGGAAGCAGCAGTCTACTTTTGTCAGACAGCGTGTGAAGCTGCAAACTCAGACCTAACGTCAAACTACGTGTATTGGGGCAACAGTAAACCAATCGAGCAGCTTGAAGACTATTTGTCGAGAGATACCAAGCCAGAGGCAGATTTCATTGTAGTGCTAACCGACGATGGCAGTTATGAAGCTGAGTCCGATGCACAAGCTGTGCTGAGTTCCACGATTCCCGTTTGGGTTCAGCATCTTGGTGTGTTGAAACCGTACGCCTACTCAGATGCATGGTTAACCACAGTCAATCAATCTGGTGGAGGGTTTGCCACAGGCGAAGTAGCAGATCTGCTGCAGCGATTGTCGTTACTGCAAAACAGCCGGAACTTGAAACTGCAGGGTGTAGACGCAGCTTTGCTCGAAAAGCTTAATCTAACAGGGATAAACAAAGATTGGCTATGGTTTGACGGCCCTGTTATTGGAAATCGGTCTGATCTTGCCAACTACAAACAACTTGGGACTGCATTGGAAATTGGCCGAATAACGAAAAGCGGGCACACGCTCGAACTTTCGCAGCTCGATGAACTGCACGCCATGGCCATTCAGGCGCAGATTGTTACCGAGTTATCATCCATGCTTGTGCTAGTGGATGATCGTCAGAGGGAAGCTTTGAAGCAAGCTGCCAGTAAGGATGATCGGTTCGATCGTGAAAATGAGAATGGCAGTCAAGTTGTGGGCATGCCAAGTGATACTCTGGCAGTAGCGGCGGTTCCGGAACC
>CALIMV010000042.1 GCA_938045275.1 uncultured Granulosicoccaceae bacterium | reverse complement strand
GCCTGTAACGTACATAACGCCATCTTTGATGAGCGGCTGAGATTCCTGGCCTCGCTGCTTTTCACCACCAAAAGAAAACGACCAGACCGGGAACAGGTTCTTAACGCTTTCTTTGTTAATGATATCCAACGGGCTATATCGTTGGCCTCGAGGACCTAGTCCGTATGAGACGATATCTGCAGTGCTGCTTTGATCAGCGATGATATCGTCCACTCCAACATCGGCTGATGCAGAACCTACATAGGCCATTGCGCCAACAGACAGTGAGCTAGCCAAGGCCAGCCAGTATTTACTGTGCATTTTTATATATTCTCCAAGCGAATCTGATTTGTTAGTTCTAAAATTATTACCTAGTTTTTCATAAGGTTCAGCATGCAGACGCTACTGACCCCGACTAATACTTATTCGAGTCTACCGATGACGGTATAAACCCAATATGGGCCAAAAGTACACTAAGACTGCGTGACTGAATTATCGTGTTATCTCTATTATTTGCATGACGCTGTCCTCAAGCTGAGGGTATAAATGAACGACCGAACGTTCGTATTCGGTTCTCAACACACTCAATGCGTTGAATCGCTCAGGAATTGGCAACGCCATAGCCTCGTTCATGGTTAACCCCTGTTCTACCGATGTACGCAGGTTTTCATCAAGCCAGGCCAGGTAATCAGCGGTTTGCGTTAGGGAATCACCTTTTTTATCCTGTGGTCCGTGGCCAGGAAAAATCAGCTCTCTGTCAGTGCTGTCTAATGTGCTGATCGCCGTCTGCCAGGTAGCTATATCGGCATGAGGTGTTGTCGGGGTGCGAAACATAAAGGCCAGATCGCCGGTGAACAACACACCGGTTTCATCATCACGAACAACGAAATCCGAGTTGGTATGACCGGATAAATAAAATAGCGAAAATCGTCTGCCACCCACCACTTCATGATCAGCATCCAGCGCTGTGCCGGGTAACACTATGGCTGTGCCGCGCATCCAATCGCCAACCAGGCGATACAAATTTTCCGCAAAGGCATCGCCTTCCGATGCCAGATTATCAATTACGCCCTGCGGTGCCGCTATTAGCGAGCTATCGAACACCTGATTACCAAAGCAATGATCAGGATGATGATGGGTGTTGTATACGCGCAGTATCGGTTTGTTGGGGATGGTACGTTGTATTAGATCGAGCAGTGCTTCGCCGTAGCGTTTAGACGGACCGGTGTCTACCACCACGATGCCATCGGGTACCTCTATAAAGGCGACATTAACGATGTTACCGCCATTGTCGAGATTGAAGTATTCAGTTCTCCCATGCACCGCCCATGTGCCTGATGCAATCTCAGTAGCACTTAACTGGTAATCCAATAGTTTGGCATTTGCCGGTGCCATCGCACAGTAGGCACAACATGCGCCTGCGGATTGTAGAAACTGTCGACGCGACAGCTTTTTGTTTAACGTTGTTTGAAACGTTGAACTACGCTGCTTCATTTTAGGCGACTTATGCATGATGAACCGCTGTTCATTGAGCGTCGACACCGGGTACCGTTAGCGGAAATCCAAATTCATTACCTTCGTTATCGCGAGCAGATACCTGCAATTGTTCAACACCTTCACCCACTTTGGGTTTTATGGTGATCGTCGGGTTTTCACTCACAGGCTCATACAAGTCAAGTTCCGCCAATGCGTCCCCAGATGCATTGCGAACGGTTATCTCATTCATGAAGAAAGCGGGTATGCCGGCCGCAAGCCCGGTGTCCATCGGGTGACGCATCCTGATGGTCATACGAGCTGATAGTGGCGACTCACGACGGGTGGAAGCTCGTGTGGTACCCAGCTCTTTCATCCAATCGCTAATACCGTGCGCCATTGCCGGTGCAGTACAGCCGCCTCCCGATGCATCTACATACGCGCCACCAATGTGCCAAACACCATCTGACGTGCGTGCACCAACATGAATCGGCGTACCTTGCTGAAGCTTGACGCGAAACCCAACAAACGATAATGCCTCGATGGGCCGAACAGTTAGAATGTGCGGGATGGGGTTAAGATCAGCAACAGCGACGATCTCTACGACATTATCCAGTGCTGTGGCATCTACCGTAACCGGCACATTAAATTGATTTTCAGCACTCTTGGGCGCACTGACAATGACGCGAGAATCGAACACAACTTGTCCTCCCGGAAAGTAACGTTCAACCATTTGTTTCCACATAACCGATTCGAACGGGTCATTGGGAATGTCTACCGGGCTCCCGGTCGATGTTTGTGCAGCCATGAGCGTCGGTGTGAATGCAACGTGACAAACAAGCAGCCAACCCATCAGCAATGAGCTTCGTTTCAGTGCTTTAAAGAATTCAGACATTGTGGCTCCCAAGCGACTCAGCTATTGCCAGGTTTATTGCTACGTTAATTGCCATGTTTACGCGATAAATTTATCACAGTTGCCGTTAATCCAACTCAGGCGGATGATACTGGACGCCGTAGCGCTCATATATGGTTGCCAGTTCCCCACTGCTTTCCATTTGAGAGAGCATGTCAGCCAGTTCATAGCCCAGGTCTCGGCTATCATGCTTAACGGCAATGCCAATAGGCCATCCGGTGCGAACAATGCCTGGCATCGGCGGTTGTGCAATGTAGGATTCCCGATCGGAAGCCTGCAGTGCTACCCATTCGCTCTGAGCGCGGGAGGCCATCAGCGCTGGCACTTCACCGTTAATGTACATTTCGGCTGCTTCTGCAAAGGTCCTTCCACGCCGTATACTTTTGTGCAGCTGACCACGAAACGCATTCGATAAAAAGAAATCACCAGCCGTATCGACTTCAACACCAATTTCAAGTTCCAAAAAGCGACCGAATGTGCTCAGCTCTGGCAACATTGATCTATCGGCAACCACGGCCATTTTTTCTTGAAAATAAGGCGCCATCAGTACAGCTAACTCGTTGCGAGCATTCACTTCTGGGTCGTAGGGCACATGCATCATGACATCAGCCACTTTGCGATGAATTAGATCGCCCTTCCAGATATTCACACGTAGATCGTCATCCAGATTTTCATCTGCTCCACGCATAAGGATGTTCACATCAACGTCAAGCCGTTTGCCAAGCGCTTTGGCGATATCTACGTCTATACCAAGATACTCGCCCTGCTCTTGCTCCCATGAGTAAGGCGCGTAGTCGCTATAAACAAAGATCGTAATTTGCTTCGCTTCAATAATATCGTCTAACGGTCGCGCCTGTGCAGTTGCACCAAGCAACAAACCGACAAGTAAAAACGCGACAAGCAAAAACGCGATTGAAACGACACTACGTTTTGCCATGTTGTTCTGCCATTTTTACCAGCAATATAAAAAGAAAACGCATCGGCTATTTTGGCTGGACTTCAATATAAGACCGAATTGCCCACATGGCTTCCTGACTCAACAAGGATTCGAACGGCGGCATTTTGTAAGCGCCGTTTTGTGAGTAACCATTAAGCACGCGCTCCATATACCATTCATCGCCAAATTCCCCATCTTCAAGCATACGCAAATCTGGTGCTATGCCACCTGATATAGCTTCGAGCCCGTGACAACGAGCACAATTCTGGTTATAACCAGACGCACCAATCTTTTGGGCAAGCTCATACTGCTCACCCCCTGCCACGCGATACGGGTTTTCTGCCGCGATCTCCTCAGGCAGCTCATCCAAACCGGTTGTATCCACCGCCTGTGGCGTGACATCGCCGTGGCCAAGCACGACAGATGAAATCGCCAGAACAAACACGGCGAATGCACCGCTGATAGCTAATTTTAGACGCATGTTTTCCTCTGAATTGACTTGTTTAATCGATAGCTTAGTTATAACAGATAAAGTGGGCATGCTTGGCAGCTTCGAATGCTAACGGTAGTTGCACAGTTCAACTATTTAGCAATATTTGCAAGTGGTCAGGGTGAAGCACGATTAAGCAGCGCAGCACGACATGGCCAACAGTGGCAATGCGCTTGCTGTGCAATCAGAACAACGTGTTAGAGTTCGGACCCTGGCCCTTCCCAGTAAGTTCCATCAACCAGAACCGCTGAATCGCCAACCAGTTTCTCGCCTCCGGCTTTGGCTAAAACACGGTAAATTATTTCAGCATCACGGATTTCTTCGTTCAAGTCACGAGCAGGAATGCCTTCACGAAAACGATCACGCAACGCAATCAGAGCTGCTCCTTCATCTTTTATTGTACCGCTGCTGCCTAACCGGTCCCATTCTTCATCTGAGGATTTCATCAGCTCTTTGGTTTGTTTTGAAGCTTTGATAAAACCAACTACAGCGTCGGCGTTTTCACCAGCCCAAGTTTCGTCAAACACGTAGCCCAACGAAGACAATGGACCTGATGCACCCAGTGCATTGGTTGCTTCTTCAACAGAGACCAGACGCTCAAACCCTTTTGCCTCCAGGCGTGCACAGTAGTGCCAATAGTTCAGGTTGGCATCAAGTTCACCACTAAGGGTTTTTTCGGCAAGCAATGGTGGGGCGCCGAAAACAATTTCGTTCTCCGCTGCCAGATCGATGCCGTGCTGCTCTTTAGCCATTCCCTGTAACAGTAACCAGCTTTTATCAAGGGGACCACCGGCCACACCAATTTTCTTACCCTTCAAATCGGTCAGTGCATTCAAGCCGCTATCGGCGCCAACCATCAACGACCCTACCGAAGAACTGTAACGAGAGAATGTCATCGCGACGCCGTCTGCTCGCTGCCGCGAAACCCATAGCCAGTCGGATACGATCACATCGACCTCGCCACCTTGCAGCGCTATTTTCGTTGCATCACCACCTGCAAACGGCACAATCTCGACTTCAATACCATTATCGGTGTCGAATCCTGCGTTTTTTAGCGCTTTTAGCTCCCAATTGACCGTGCCAAACTTAAGCACGCCCACACGCACCTTGGTATTTTCGGCTAGCACCACTTGCGACGCAGCTAACAGAGTGAACGCCATCAGGAACTGGCAAATATTTCTTATCTTCATTGTTGGGTATTCTAGTGTCAGACCCATCAGGGTGCCATAAGTATTCCGGTATACGATAGTCTAAAAATTGGAACTTTAGTACCACTGTATACGGAAGTCGAGTCGATCATAATTTGGGAGTGAGCAAAAACATGCCTAAAGGCCCCATTTGCAAAGCGATACACGCCACACTGTTTATCCTATTGGCATTTGGCAATATTGCTCAAGCGGAAGAATTTGACGTAGACCCTGACACCGGTTACCGCATGGACCGGTACCGTGCTGCAGTGCCAGCGTCAATCCCCGGCGGCATTACAGTCGATACGGCATTCGTTAAAAAAGCGTATCAGGCCGGTGACATGATTTTTATCGATGTGTTGCCACCGAAAGGCATGGGGGCCGACCCGCTCGAGGGGTACTGGATAATCACCGAACCGCGCCTGAGCATACCTGGCACAACCTGGCTACCCGAAGTTGGCAGGGGCTTTCTAGAGTCGCCCCATGAAGCATACTTTCGCAGAAATCTTTCACGCCTGAGCAATAACAATAAAGCCGCACCGCTACTGTTTTTTTGCACATCCGATTGCTGGCAAAGTTGGAATGCAGCCAAGAGAGCCATTTCCTGGGGATACGAAAATGTTCATTGGTTCCCTAATGGCACCGACGGATGGTTAGAGCATGGCAACTCGGTGGTGGAAATCGCTCCGGTCAACTTTATCAATGACACAACGCCAGTATTGTTTCCGCAACAGGCCGACATACAACTAATCACAAGTGCAGGTGATGCACTGCGAATTGGGTCGGTCAGTTTCAAAAACCTGCCGGATGGTTCAGCCAGTTTCACTGTAGATATGGATGGAGCAGATTTTTCTGATCACTTCCTGTCGATGCGGCCATTTAAATGCATAACAGGCGAGCAAGATTGGTATTGTTACCTGGCTTATCCCTATCAGTTGCACAATACAGTTACCGCTAATAACTTGCTCGACCTTGAATACAATCTATTGTTTATAAAAAAATCCAAAGAAGAATTCGGTATTGATGCATGGAATGGCATTTACTACAAATTAACGATCGACGAAAACGGTAACATCACAGGCGCGTTGTCACAAGGCGATTTAAACGTGTTGCAATCACCACCGGAAGCGTACTCTCATCCTATTAATCCTGACGAATTTTTTACTGACGATGCGGCCAAACAGCGCTTCCCCACTTTGGTCATTCAACCATGAGTGCAACAGAGCCAATGAATGACCATTCAGACCGATTACAAATAAATGCGGCGGCACAACAGTTAAGTACGCGACTGATTGAGCACGAGTCTCTGATACGAAAACTTTATATAGCTTTACTGACCGGCGGCCATGTACTTATTGAAGGTGCTCCAGGATTAGCGAAAACGCGCTCCATTAATTTATTTGCAGCATCTGTAAGCGCTGATTTTGCACGTGTTCAATCAACACCCGACTTGTTACCTGCCGATCTAACCGGCACCGATGTGTATCAGCAGAGTTCAGCCAGCTTCAAATTTCTTGAAGGTCCTTTATTTAAGAATATTGTTCTGATCGATGAAGTCAATCGCGCTCCACCAAAAGTCCAAAGTGCCATGCTAGAGGCCATGGGAGAACAGCAAATAACGTCAGGTGGCGTTACACGTGCCCTGCCACAACCTTTTATGGTAGCTGCAACTCAAAACCCGATAGAACATGACGGCACATACCCATTGCCAGAAGCACAGAAAGATCGATTCATGTTTTTTATTGACGTTGGTATGCCTAACGATGTTACTGAACGACGCATTTTAGATACTGTTCTGGCAGAATCAGTTGCCCAAGTTTCAGCGTCACCAGATGCTCGTGCAGATTATCCAGTCGATACAACGACTATTTTACGATCAACAAAAGCTGTTGCTAACGTACATATCGGTGATGCCGTACGCGATTATATAGTTCGACTCATCACAGCCACCCGTGGTGATGGGCTTGGTGGAGAAGCAGCAATTGATATACGTCAGCCATCAAGTCCACGTGGTTCCATTTTTCTCGCCAACGCCGCCAAGGCGAATGCCTGGCTGGAAGGCCGAGACTTCGCCACGCCAGAAGATGTTGAAGCCATGGCGATCGATGTGCTAAGCGGACGTATATCACTGCAATACCGAGCTATAGCGGAAGGATTAACGCAACGAGCGGTAATCAAAAAGATTTTGCAGGCAACGGTGAAGGTCTAGCCCAAAGCGAGCACAGAAGCGCAAAAAGAATATGATCAGCAATACAGTTCAGAGACACACAGACCCGAGCGTCTCACTGAGCCTACAGAGTCTGATTGATGAGCGCAGCGTAACACCTCAAGCGACACACGTTGACACCCAGGGCTTGAGCTCGCAGAGTGGTCAATTGAGAAGTCGGCTTCGTGGACACGGGCTCGAATTCGAAGATTTGCGCACCTATGTGGTCGGTGATGACATACGTCATATTGACTGGAAAGTCAGCGCCCGACACAATCAGCTCTACACACGCATTTTCCGCGAAGAGAAAGAACAACTGATTACGCTGGCATTAGATTTCACCTCGCCGATGTTCACAGGTTCCACCGAATTAAAAGCCGTCAAGGCAGGACGAATGACGGCAAACATTGCCTGGCAGCTCATCGCCACTGGTGCACGTTGCGGGTTGCTAATACAAACCGACAAGGGGTTTTATGCTGTTCGACCGGCATTGGGCGACAGAGCTGCACTGGCTATCTGCGCAGAAATAGCCAAACAGTTCGAACTGGCAAAACGAGATTCCGCAACATTGTCCAACACACACGAAAACGTCATGCAAAGCAACGTCACGCTGCTTGAACGACTTAGATCAAGTGGCAGAAGCACTGGCGCCATCATCTTGCTTGCAGGACTATATAACGTCGGAGATGACTTTTCGACAAAACTCAAAGAACTCAAAGTTGCCAAACAATTCGTTGTTATAAACATCGAGGACCCTCTTGAATATACACCGTTACCGACCGGTTTTTTTTCTTACAAATCGAACAATACAAACGCAAGCATTGTTTTGAATAAAAATCAGACTGAAGAACTGAAAAATATTTTGGAGCATCAAGATCGTCAGGTTATCGATGCTTTTGAACAGTCTCAAGTACCGCTGTTGCAGAGTCGCATTGGCATAGTCGACGTTAAAGTCGCTTTGTCAGAACTTGGATTTTTGCCGTGATTAGCACACGTGCAGATTGAACATGAGTGACGCTGCCGAACTATTACAGGATTTAAAAGACATTCACGAACCACTTGCGCCTGCGACCAGCTCAGCTTTGTTGGTGGCGCTGTTTGTGCTGATGGCTATATTGGTTTTTCTTGGTGTCATTGCTTATATGCTCTGGCGTCGCAAAGCGCTGAATAGAATGCTACAACAAGAGATTATGCTCATTGGCAAGCAAGATCGCGCGCGCGTTCTGCACCAGCTTGCTGTGCTGCTTAGGCGCGTAATGCACTACCTGCATGGTGATTCGATCAACCACCTTCAAAATGAACAGTGGCTAGCCTCGTTAGACAAAACATTTTCCACCAACTACTTCAGCGAAGGTCGCGGAGCGGTTTTCGGGGAATATTTGTATCGGCCCAATACGCAAACAAGTCCACAATCTGAGCCAGACACAACGCAACTCTGTAATGATTTGTATAAATTGATTGGTCGCATACGAATAAGGCCACGCAAATGATCGGTAGCATTGCTTTCGCCTGGCCCTGGATTTTTTTGTTACTGCCATTGCCTTTAATGATGCGCTTTTGGCGAGCCTCCAAACCCATCAACGCAATTGCCATACCGGCAAATTTGGCCACAGCCCTCAACACAATACAAGGCGCTCAAGCCAGCTCACGCCGGCTCGACTATATATTTCCATGGCTATGCTGGCTGCTTTTACTAACAGCGATATCCCAGCCAACGGTCAATGGCAATGCCATTGCCCAAACGGCAAGTGGTCGTGCCATGGCTATTGCCATTGATTTATCCGGCAGTATGGAACGCGAAGATTTCACCCTCGATGGCAATACGACCGACCGGTTGTCCATTGTTAAAGCCGTAGCCGGGAAATTCATAGAGGCCCAGAAAGGCAATCGTATCGCTTTGGTTCTGTTTGCAGAAGAAGCTTTTATTGCATCACCGTTGAGTTTTGATACGCGCGCGGTGAGTAGTTATCTGCACAGCGCGGGAATTGGCATGGCTGGTCGATCAACTGCAATTGGTGATGCACTCGGCTTAGCCATTCAGAGCCTGCGAGGCGACCCGGCGACCAGTAAAGCCATCGTGCTTTTGTCTGACGGTACGAACAATGCCGGTACTGTTGAACCAGAGGGCGCCGCTAATTTAGCCGCCGAACTGAATATCACCATTCACACCATTGCCATGGCCAGCGATCTGCAGGCCGAAGGCTATCAAACATCACCGTCAGCCGATCTCGATGAAGCCACGTTACAGAATATTGCCGAGTTATCGGGCGGATCATTTTTTCGCGCGCACAGCACCTCCGAGTTGCAGGCAATTTATACCGAAATAGAAAAACTCGAATCAGCTGAGACTCAAGCACCGCAAATTCTTTTACAACACGATCTGCGCAATGTGATTTTACTCATGTTGTTCGTTGTTTTGCTGGGTTGGGAAGCCATTATCCGGGCGCGACAATACCAATGAAATTACTTCATCCATACTGGCTAAGCGTATTCGCGTTGTTGATAGTCCTGGCGTATTTTTCGTCAGGCCCCATAGTTGCAAATGCGTGGCATAAGGTGATTTCACCCCAAATACTACGATTTTTAAGACCCGAACTTCGCCAAAACGCAATGGTGTCACCGTTTTTGATTTGTGCGGCTCTGTGCGCATTAGCGCTAAGCTCTCCGGCAAGTCGAACAGCAGATGAAAATTCGTTTCAGCACGCGACTGGTTGGGTTGCCGTTGCCGATGTATCACGATCAATGACGCTGGATGATGTGGCGCCATCCAGATTTACTGCAA
>CALIMV010000041.1 GCA_938045275.1 uncultured Granulosicoccaceae bacterium | reverse complement strand
GATCGAGCTTTCCAGTTCCGACGTTGATTTTTCCAATTGTCGAGAAATCGCCGGAGGCATTCCTGTCTCCAAAGCCAGCGTCCAGGCTCTGGCCCCAGAAGGTGTAAACTTGATCAGCGTGACTGAGATGGGCTTTGTCTTCGAAGGCTCTGATGATTTAGGCATGTTAATAATACGCTCACTGAGTTGTGAATCGATCAGCGTAACTGACAACTTAGGTAACGTCACTACAAATGAAAATGTTGCCTTCGCTCATGTTGGCGTTCCACTAAACCCATCCAATATGCCGAGCACAACGTATTCTAATGACGGGAAAAACGGCGGAGACTTTAACATTTACACCTTGAGTTACCAAACATCATCCCCAGCCTACTTTGGTGCTATGCAGCGAGCCGGTTTGCAAAATGCGTCGCTAAATGAAGATATCGTTAACGAGTTGGTTGATATAAACCCTGATGAATGTAATACAGCCAACCTTACGGTGGATGTTCCTGGCGATAGTGAATTCAGTTTCAGTATCAATGGTGAGGTCGTTGAAGCTACCGCGGATTGTCATCCAGGCGGCGTCGATTTCATTGCAAATTGGTGGTCGGTTGATGACAATAATCAAGTAACGGCACTGAGTAATGAAGTGTTTGGTCAGACATTCACTGATACGGCTGGCCCGGATGTGTTCGTTGTAACCAGCGAAGGCACGACTATTAATGACCTTATTGGCGCTGACTCATCAACTTTTACCGGTTTTTCCGGCAGCGGTTACATTCCGTCTGGTGGAATCGGCACTCGTGACATGGTAGCGGAGCCTTTGGGTACACTGACTGCGCAACCGTGATACCTCAGTAGTATGACAACACCAGAGTATGACAATACCAGGCCTGACGTGTTTCTAAAGCATACGTCCGGCTTGGTGTTGACAACAGATTCTAATACGCTTTGTGAAAGAACCTGGATCAGGCCCTCCCCTAGTAATGGGAGTGTTAAAACAAGCGCGTTGATTGCTTGAATACACCCGTACTAACCACACGATTTTGGTGGTACGCAATTAAATATTAGGAGAGAAATAAATGAATAAACCCGTATTAACAATAATAGCGATCGCGAGTGCTACGATGAGTATTGCCGCGATTGGCATGGAAGATCAACAAGCCGTCTCGGACGAAGTGATTACAGAACAACGTGTCGCGCTCGCCGCTGCAACCGATGGTATGGGTTTTGGCCCACAATCACCTCGCGACATCGACGCCGCCGAGGGTAACAACCACCGCGCCTTCAGTTCCGCTCCTGCTGTTACGGAAATGATGCTTTGCGATATCCATTTTCACGAAAATGCAGAACACAAAGGCGGTGAATTCACCACCTATGCTGGTAATGGCAACGGACTTGGATATGGCACCGGCTTCAAGTACAGCAACGAACTCACAGGGGCTGAGATGGCACCGATCGACAAAAAAATTGCTGAGAGCGAGCATGGCGATCTGGTACCTGGCGACACTATCGAAATACACTTCGTGCATTCAACGGCACAGGCCACTCTGGGCCCAACTCTCGGAACCTGCCTCTCTGACGCTATCGGAAACCCACAACTTCGTGTCGAAACTGTGGTGGCAGTGCTCGTGTCCGATGGCGGTGTTGATTTCACCGAGATGGCCAAAATCCAGGAGATTAACGGCTTGAACCAACTACCAAACTTACCCAACAACCTGGGTACCCCGATCGTCTACGCTGGCTCGACCACGGGTCCGGGTTATAACGAAACCGGTTCGCCCTTCCAAGTGACTTGGAGTGTTCGTCCGAATGTGGCCAAGCTTGACATCAACTCCATCGATGCATGGATAAAGGACAATCCATTCGGTGAAAATCACGCCCATGGGGTGCGCAACTTGGTGGTCAATCCAGATCTATTATCAACAATAAACTAATCACGCATTTTGAAATGGGTAGGCATATAATATGCCTGCCCCTGCTTGTGTTTGGCTCGAACGCTTCCACTACTTTCCTACATTTGCATACACACTATTCTTAGTCCTTGCCTACCCTGAAGCGCGGCACCGACAGCTCTATGTCTGCCAATGTGGATTTTCGCTTGAAAAAGTCGTTAGCAACTATACTCGCGCAGAAACGTCTTAATAGTTATAGTCACGGCCTGTATATGCCCAATCCTGCGCACCGTAGAAACGTATTCCTGGGTTGCATTGCGTACCAAACGTATCTTGAATATTCCAGTCTAATTAGTTGAGTATTTGATGTGTTCAAACTTAGCGGCAGCGTTCATGCGATAAAAGCGTGCGAGTTCGGCATACAACATAGGATCACCAACGGTAAATTGAAAGTGACATGAGAGCCAGCCACAATATTGCTCGGCAAATTTATTCGCAACAGTATAGCGATGATGCATTTCTGTTCCAGGTACATGAATATACTTAACTTGCCGAAACAGACTGTTGAACAAGAATTGATGTTTTGATTTAGGCCGAGATTGATGCCGAGATTGAGGATGTGATGCAGTCATTGCATGATCACTTTTTTCCAGAGCGGAAAATACAAATTTATCAACTTCAGCCTGCAATTCCATTTCTATCGGTTTAACCTGGCGCCCGTATTGTGCATTCCAAACCAGGTAAACGAAATGACTAACGCCTTCCAGTATCGTGCAGTAGGCATCAAATTGTTTACTGGAGTGATGGTTCGCATTGCTGCCTGACGTGGAATCAATTAACGATTGTTCCAGGAACAGCGTAATGTCAAGGTTGCCGGTATCTTCACGAACCAACAACATTTCGGGTGGAATTCTGGTTTCTCCAGTCAATTGCCGAACAAAGTCATGATCATGTGAAACAAAAGGCGTTACCTGGCAAGGTAAGGTTAAATCGTAACGTAGCTCTAAGGCTTCCTGCATTTCCTGGTAGATCATTTAAACTAATCCCCGGAATATTATTGAGTAGGCTTACCTGATCAGTGCGATTCTGATCAATGCGATGTAGGGGTGCCAATAGACAAAACCACCCCGCTCGCTTCGAGTCGCCTGGCCAATCTTGGGCATTGGGTCTGTTCCCATTCCAGTACGAGGTTCAACAAATTGTGACTATTGTTTGAACGGACGACCGCAATATCAGCAATGGCGTTAACTAACTTTTCGAAGCTCTCTGACAGTTCCTCAAAAACACTGGCAAGCGCCCTGTCGCGGCTTGAGCGGACAGAAGAATTTGCCAGACAACTGTATGCTGATTCTCCCATTGACATGTAGTAGCCGACATCAATTGGTTTGCGTTTTAATGCACCGGAAAACAGGCTTGACACAAACAATGACACATCGCCCAGCCTTTGTAAGTGGAGTTTTCTTTCTACTGACGTAGCCGCTTCAGCGGCTTGTCGATAATACTCAGCAAGTGGAGTAAGCGTTCCACCGTTAGCATTGTAATCGAAAAAGATTTCAGACCGTCTGTAATTATACAGGAGCTGAGTGAGATACCAGAGTGAGTCTTCACCGAGCTCAATGTGGTGATTTTCCACGACATGGGATAATTCAGTGCGGAAGAAATCCTGCAGGTTGGTTGCGGTACAAACAGTAGTGGTGTCTGTTGTATCCAACATAAGTCCCTCTGTTTTTTGTCTTACATTAACCATAGAGCATTAAGCGACTGAATTGGAATAAAATTTAGATTGGAATAATCTGAGTTAATGGTATGCAAATAAATTGTTAGCAGCCAGACTCATTGAGTGCTAATAAAATTTCGAATCTAAACGCCACCATTCTAATGATTTAACGAATCTATCAGTGACTCGAGAGAATTGTTAATAGTCGAATATCTCGTCACAATACTAATCGTCACCGAACTAACCTTACTTCCTTTAAGGGAACGCTGGTAAAGTGAGCCATACTGCAGACACCATCGGTGCATAGATTCATACAAAACAACAATGTCACGTTCTGTGAGCATGTCTTCTGTATCGCGAAAGCTTAGACTAAATCAACAATACAGATGCATGGCGGAGCCGGCGGTAATCAATGCAACCCAAAACGCTAACTAACCCCCTACATTTTAAGCCATGAACACCAAGGAGGAATTCATGAATACTGATACGACACCTTACCCGTATGATCTTGGGCGCTATTCAAAGCCGGTTTCCACTAAATCTGAGGCAGCACAAATCTGGTTTGACAGAGGCTTGAACTGGGTTTTTGGCTACAATCATGAGGAAGCCACTTCATGCTTTATGCAAGCAATAGCGCATGACTCTTCGTTAGCCATAGCGCATTGGGGCGTGGCTTATTGCGCTGGCCCGAACTACAACATGTACTGGGAACATTTCGATCCAGATTCACTAGCCAATGCACTCGTAGCCGCTACAGAGAATGTGACTACTGCTAAGCAATTGTTAGCCAATACCAGCCCTGTTGAAGAAGCTTTGATTAAGGCCTTAGAGCATCGCCATCCTTCTACAACCCCCTCAGATAATCTTTACGATTGGAGTCGCAGTTACGCAAATGAGATGCGTAAGGTGTATGAAAGGTTTCCAGAAGATTTTGATGTCGTTACTTTATACGCTGAATCATTGATGAACCTGACTCCATGGAAAATGTGGGATCCCGTCACCGGTGATGTTGGTGAGGGAGCACAGACACTTGTAGTCAAGGAAGTACTAGAAAAAGCTATAAAACAGGTCGAGGACCAGGGCGCTGACCGACACCCAGGTTTACTACATTTGTACATTCATTTAATGGAAATGTCTCAAACGCCAGAGTTAGCATTGAGAGCAGCTGATGAGCTTAGAGACCTTGTACCTGACGCCGGTCATTTGAAGCATATGTCAACGCACATTGATGTTCTTTGTGGCTATTATCAGGATGTTGTGAAATGGAATCAGTCAGGTATTGAAGCCGACCTTAAATATTATAACGTTAATGGCCCGCTGAATTTCTATTCCCTCTATCGAATTCATAACTATCATTTCAAACTCTACGGTGCGATGTTTCAAGGGAATTATGCAGCGTCTATGGATGCCATAGCAGGTATTAAAGATACCATCTCGGATGAGTTTGTCCGTATCCCGTCTCCGCCGATGGTCGATTTTGTGGAAGGTTATATCGGGATGAGCACACATGCACTTGTGCGATTCGGTAAATGGCACCAGTTAATCGAGCAACCCTTACCGAAAGATCCAGAATTCTATTGCACGACAGCAGCCCTTAATTGTTATGGCAAGGGAGTTGCTCACGCAGCATTGGGTAATGATGCAGAGGCCCGCAAGGCTGCTGATGAATTCGAAATACATTTAAAAAATGTTTCTGAGGATCGTTATATACATGTCGTGAGCTGTCTCGATATGTTAGCAATTGCTCGAGACATAATGCATGGCGAAATTGAATATCATGCGGGAAACTTCGATATTGCGTTCGAGCACTTAAGGGGTGCAGTTAAAAAGGAGGATGCGCTTCCCTATGACGAACCTTGGGGCTGGATGATGCCCAGTCGACATGCACTTGGTGCTTTATTGTTAGAACAAGGTCATATTGAGGAGGCACAACACGTCTATGAATCCGACCTGGGTTTGAACGATAAAGTTATCCGGTCAAACCAACACCCGGATAATGTCTGGGCACTACTTGGATTACATGAATGCTTTGATCGGTCGGGGCGCTCCGAGGAAGCGCGTAAGCTAAAACCAAGACTAGATTTCGCAAAAGCGCGATCGGATATGAATCTGAAAGCATCCTGTTTTTGTAGCTTATCAAAGTGTGGGAAATAGCTGAGCCTCGATAG
>CALIMV010000040.1 GCA_938045275.1 uncultured Granulosicoccaceae bacterium | reverse complement strand
CATCATTGGTACCGGTATTTCGCCACCGAAGTCGATAAAGTTCAATCGCACCCATTGCACAACACGGTTGCTAACGTAGAAAATCATGCTGCTTACGAACCCTATGGTGTTGTCGCGGCCATTATACCGTGGAATTCGCCGTTGATGATAGCGGCATGGAAATTAGCACCGGCACTGGCGGCTGGAAATGCGGTTGTCTTGAAGCCATCGGAACACGCATCTGTTTCCACATTATTGTTTGCAAACTTGCTTGGCACGGCTGCTATACCCGACGGGCTAATCAATGTTGTTACCGGTTATGGAGCTGAGGTCGGTTCAGCCTTGGTTTCACACACATCAGTACGCAAGGTATCGTTTACCGGCTCTGATGCTGGAGGGGTTAGCGTGGCAAGTCAGGCGGCGCTTGGACTCAAGCCGTTAACGCTCGAACTTGGCGGTAAATCGCCACAAGTGGTGTTTGCCGATGCCGATCTGGACAATGCCATTAACGGTGTGCTTTCCGGGATTTTTTTATCCAATGGCCAAAGTTGCATAGCTGGCTCAAGGCTCATTGTTGAAGCAGCTGTATTGGATGAGTTCGTCCAAAAACTCATTGATCGTGTGGTTGATTTTCAAATTGGTGATCCCATGAGCGACGATACCGATGTTGGCCCGCTAGCGAATGTACCGCAATTTGAAAAAGTGATAGCCATGATTGATACCGCGAAGCGCGAGGGTGCAGTTTGTGTACACGGTGGCAACAAGGTGAGCTCATCATCAAACCCGAGCGGTCTGGAAAACGGCCTGGAAAACGGCTTGGAGAGCGGACTGGCAAGCGGACTTTATGTAGAGCCGACTATTTTTTCCAACGTTACTCAGAAAATGCAGTTATGGCGCGAGGAAGTATTCGGTCCGGTGCTCGCCGTTACCAGCTTTACAACAGAAGAAGAGGCGGTAGAACTTGCTAACGATACCGAATACGGTTTGGCCGCTGGTATCTGGACAAGCACCAAGGGTCGCGCTGACCGGCTAGCCGGCAGAATTGAAGCTGGAACTGTTTACATTAATCACTACAGAGACGTTAGTGTCGGGTCGCCCATTGGTGGTTTCAAACGTTCTGGCTACGGCCGCGAGTTGGGACCTGATGCGGTGAAGGACTATATGCAAATAAAATCCGTGTGGCATGGCAAGGCACCGGTTGCCGATCCATTCAAATGAAAACCGCTTCTACTTTACGCAGGTAACTATTTTACGCAGGTAATTAATGTGGAAAAAACAAAAATCCCCGCTGGTAATTTCAGGGGGCACGAACGTCAAAGTATTTGGCTTGAGTCGCCAGATGCAGAACTCACCGAAGTAGGCCCTGAAACACCGTGTGGTGAATACCTGCGCCGTCACTGGATGCCGGTTGCGATGACAAACCAGGTAACCGATTTACCTTATCGCATACGTGTTCTTGGTGAAGACCTGGTTCTGTTCCGCGAAAAAAAATCGGGTGGATTGGGCCTGGTGCATCTGCATTGTGCACATCGAAACATGTCGCTTGAATTTGGTATTGTGGAGGAGGATGGCATACGCTGCAGTTATCATGGATGGAAATACGGATTAGACGGTTCACTACTCGATACACCTTGTGAGCCACCCAACAGCCCGTTGAAAGACCGGGTCTGTGTTGGTGCCTATCCGGTTATTGAATATAAGGGTCTTGCGTTCACTTACATGGGGCCACAATCAGAACGCCCGGAATTTCCAATGGCCGATACGTTTGATCAGGACGGTGATGACATGGTGCCGTATCTGATTCCATCGCCGTGCAACTGGTTGCAGGTAATGGAAAATGCGTTTGACCCTTATCACGTTGTATTCCTGCACACTCGCGCTGTTCGAACACAGTTCATTGATGCGTTCGCCGAGATGCCATTAATTGAATATCACGAGCGAGCCTATGGAGACTTTTATACCAACACGCGTCGTGTAGACAATTTTGTCTGGATTCGAGTGCACGACTTAATGTTGCCCAGCTTCACTCAAAACGGTGCGCATTTCCCGGTGCCCGATACATCAAGGTACTTTGGGCGATGTGGTTTATCACGATGGGTAACACCGATTGATGATGTCAATACCATGGTTATTGCCTGGCGGCATTTTCGAGAAGGCGATGATCCGCGCGGCCTGACCAATCGGGATGAAGTGGGCTTTGGCACAACAGACTTTTACGGTCAAGGTGGTGATCGGGATTACGAACAACGTCAACGCGATCCGGGCGATTACGATGCCTGGGTTTCGCAAGGCGCAAAGAATATTCACGCCAGAGAAAAACTGTGCTTTACCGATGAAGGCATCGGTAGAGTCAGGCGCAAGCTGCGCGCAGCCATTCGCGAAGTAGCAGCCGGTAACCCTGCACAACAACCATCGATGACCGATTCAATACCTACCTACGGTGGCGATACCGTGTTGGAAATTCCACGTCAGGCAGATCGAGATGACAAGGAACTGTTGCAGGAGATAGCGAGCAAGGTTGCTCAGATATATGTTTCGGCTGATCATCTATCGGGTGAACCGCGCGTGGCGAATGTGCAACAACAACTACAGGAGTACGAGGCTCAGTGGTCATGACCAGAACGTCTGTTAACCCAGGCCGGGTTGAATGGTCAGGTGAGAATCCTGGCATATACCTTAAAACCGATACCGATGGGGACTACACAACGCTTGCGTTGTTTTTCCGTGTTGTTTTGTCGCGAAAAGGTCGAGGTACAGCTGCATTGATCCTGGGGGCACCAGATAAAAACGTGGGCTGGCCAGATGCACCTAATTTTCTCATTACTGATAACCAGCAAATGATGCGTTGGATAGTTGATGGATGGGTTACAAAAATGCCAACCTTTAAAGGGCGCGCCGGTCTTTCGGGTATGCGTTGGCTTGGGCTGGATTCCTGTGTTCGCAGGCCGAGCGATTTAACCAATCACTATTCAGAAGTACTGCGTGGCTCAGGGGTAGAGTTGGAAATGAATTGGCGTGGTTTGGGTGAACCGATTCCGGTTGAAGTCACGGCCGAAAATTCTGCAACCGGAGAGCATGAAATGTATTCGGTGTTTCAGGAAGCGCAGCAAGCCGACATTATTGTTAATGGCACTGCATTGTCCGGTGATGTAAGCGGCCGTGAGTTTTTTGGTCGGCCTATGAGTACCGCTTTTCTGGCTTTTTCTGAAACCTGGGTAACACCTGCCACCGTAAAAGCTGTCAAAGTTACACCTGACAATACTGGAGTGCTCTGATGCCATTGCCAATCCCGGTTACACCTGGAACAGTTGATTGGACTGGTGAAAATCCCGGCATCCTGTTGA
>CALIMV010000039.1 GCA_938045275.1 uncultured Granulosicoccaceae bacterium | reverse complement strand
GAGAGCGGTATCCTTGATTAACGACAACATATGGTTGCCAAAAGGTGGCAATGCGATGCGCCACATTTCTGGAATTCGAATGAAGATAAACGTTTGAAGGGTAGACATGCCGAGTGCTCTGGCGGCCTCGATACTGCCAGGATTGACGCCTAGAAATGCACCACGAAAAGTTTCAGTAGCGTAGGACCCAACAATCAGTGCTATTGCCACAGTGCCGGCCCAAAAAGGTGGCACATCAATAAACTTGATGTCCGGATTGAATATTTGCGCAATTGATGTGAGCGCGATCGCCGATCCAAAATACAATAACAGTATTACCAGTATTTCGGGCGTGCCGCGGAAAATAACGGTATACGCACTACCAATTTTTTGTGCAATTCGGTTGTCCGAGAGCTTGGCACCGGCCCCGATAAGCCCAAACAGTATCATCAAGGAAAGCGATGCTGCAAATACCTTCGCAACAATAAGCGCACCCCAAAAGTAGTCATCCCACCAACCGGCTAAAACATCCAATATAATTTCCTGCTGGTATTAGTGCAGAACATTGTTATTAGTCTGACCGGGGCGATAAGATCTTTACTATCGCCCCGATTGGTTTGTCGACTTATTGCCCCCATTCGTCTTTGTGGAGTTTAAAAGGAAAGATCTTTTTGGCATAACTCTCCAGGTCGCCGGAATTGATCAGCTCTTTCAATGCGCCATTTAACCTTTCTTTTAACTCATCTTGCCCTTGGCGAAGCCCGATGCCAACACCGATGCCGAAGTATTCCACTTCGTCAACAACGGGGCCTTTAAATTCAAACCCCGCACCATCTTCTTTGGAAAGAAATTTAAGGTGTGCTTTCATTGGGTTGGTCATGATGATGTCGACCCGGCCATTTTGCAGATCAAGATAAACGGACTCCGAATTATCATATAGAACGACATCTGCGCCAGGCAGTTTTTCTTCGAACCAGTTCGCATAGGTTGTTGCTCGTTCCAGGCCTACTTTTAAGCCGTTAAAGTTATCAGCGATCGGGTTACCGGCCTCATCAAATAAATTCATTTCTGTTTTTTTCGAGCCCAGTATCTGGCCGGTCGAAAAGCGATAAGGGCCGGTAAAATCTATTTTCTCCATACGCTTGTCGGTGATCGACATGGATGCAATGATGAGGTCAAATTTGTTAGCCAGTAACGCCGGGATCATTCCATCCCATTCTTGACACACGTATTCAAATTCGGCGCCAATTATTTCTGCAACGCCTTTAGCAACATCGACGTCATAACCGGCTAGTTCTCCATCCGCGGTTTTGTAGTTAAATGGCGCATAGGTGCACTCCATGCCTACGCGTAGAGTTTCCGCTGAAACATTCATTGTGCTGAACATAGCAATAACACTTAACGCCATGATCTTTTTTGAAAAAAACTTCATTATTATGACCTCCTGTAGAAATAGGGCTAATTAAATTCAGTAGTGCAAACCGCAGTCAACAGGTAATGAATACAAGCAGCGATAGCGCTTTTGCCAGATGTCCAAGGTAGACTGAGATGTACAATGACAAACTATAAGCCAGTTCGCCACCAAATCACAATATCAGATTTACCTTGTTAAAAGATACAGCGTAATATGGTTTAGGTGACTATTGCCACAGTATTCCTCCACTTGAGCCTGAAAGTGGCCGAACATTTTTATAAGGCAATCGTGGCTCTGGGTTATGTGGGCTGTGGCTTATATAGGCTTTGGTATATAGCTTTGGTATTTATATGTAGAGATATTTGGGTTAGGGGCACTAATGATTAAATACGTGAGCACCAAAGGCGGGGTGTCACCGGTACCGTTCGATGAGGCTGTGCTAAGTGGTTTTGCCGCCGATGGCGGATTGTTTGTCCCTGAAGTTATCCCAACAATCACTACGGCACAATTTGAAGCTTGGGCTGAATTGTCGTTTGCCGATCTGGCATTTGAAGTGTTATCGCTTTTTATACCTCATTCGATTATTCCAGATACTGATCTGAAAAAGCTCATTGATGATAGTTACAGCTCGTTTGAAAGCCCAGACGTCATCGATATGGTGCCGCTGACAAAGCAAAGCCGGACCATTGTCATGGAACTATTTCACGGTCCGACACTTTCATTTAAAGATGTCGCTATGGGTTTTTTGATAAATGTGCTGGACTATTTATTAGATAAAAGAGGTGAACGACTTTCTATTGTACTGGCGACAACAGGTGATACCGGGCCTGCTGCTGCATGGGCTGCAGCGGGAAAGAAGACACTTGATTGTTGGGCGCTTTTTCCTCGGGGCATGATTACTGAAGAACAAGAACGACAAATGACAACATTGAATGCCCAAAACGTTCATGCTGTCGGGGTTGAGAATTGTACCGATGGTGGAGATGATCTGGATTTTATTGTCGCGAAGCTGTTTAAGAACCGTGATTTAAAACAGAGGCTGAATCTATCCAGTGTTAACTCAATCAATTGGTGTCGAGTTATGGTCCAATCGGTACACTATTTTTTTGGATACTATCGTGCGGTAGATACACTCGGTGATAAAGTTGTTTTCTCGGTGCCCAGTGGTGCTTTTGGTAATTTATTTGGTGGTTATCTGGCCCGCTCTATGGGTTTGCCGGTGGAGCGATTTATTTGCGCTAATAACACCAATCAAGCATTGCATACGGCAATATCCGGT
>CALIMV010000038.1 GCA_938045275.1 uncultured Granulosicoccaceae bacterium | reverse complement strand
ACTCGGGTTTCTCGGATCGGTAGCACAATCGATGATGTGTAAATTTGAACTGCGTACGCCAGGCACAATGAGGTACTTGCGCTCCATAGTGCCGTCTTCAAAACAAGACGAACACGCGTTCCAACCCATGTGGTGTAATTCATCACCAATGCCGGGCATTTCACATCGGGCAATAACCTGAGAATAAGTCGGGCTATCCGGGTCTGCATCAACGGTCGCCAGATAGTCAGGCTTTTGGATGCCGGTGCCAACATAAATGGCGATGGTGTAGAGAATTTTTTCACGAGGCGCCTGCATGGCTTCTGCCGGCGAGGCATATCCTGGCCCACAACATGTGCTTGGTGTTGCCACTTAAGCTCCTACTAAACTAATGAAATACTAAACTTACGACATCGATTGGTAAAAACAGTTAACGAACCACTCGCCCCAAATGATTATGCTCCCACATTCCCAACCAATGAGCAATTCGAAAAACGACAGTTTTAATGCCTAGTTTTCTAGGCCTAAAATGAAGCCCACAGCCGCGCACACAGTTCGATCTGATCGTCTATCGGACTCCTTACGCCATAAGTGTCTGAAAAAAGGTGTCTGAAAGAGCCTTCACAGTTGATTAAACGCATCTGCCAACGATTGCACAGACCGGTCGATATTTGCCAATTTATCCAGCCCGAACAAGCCAATGCGGAAGGATTTGAAATCTTCTCGTTCATCGCACATAAGCGGGACACCAGCAGCTATTTGCATACCCACTTTCGCTAACGATTGCCCGTTTTGAATTGCTGGGTTATCGGTATAACTTACTATCACACCTGGAGCCTGAAAGCCTTCGGCCGCAACACTCTTGAAGCCTTTTTGCACCATTAAGCCACGCGCTTGTGAACCCAACTCAATCTGACTCTGCTTAGCATTGTCTAATCCAAACACAATGGTTTCCTGCATAACATCTCTAAACTGCCGTAACGATTCTGTAGGCATGGTTGAGTGATATGCATGACCACCCGATTCGTAGGCCTCCATAATTTGATGCCATTTTTTTAAATCTATTGAAAAACTGGTGCTGTTTGTTGAGTTTAGTTTTTCTTGCGCCAGCTCACTGAGCATAACCAGGCCACAGCACGGCGGACCACTCCAACCTTTCTGTGGTGCACTGATTACCACATCTATATCGAGTGCTTTCATATCGACCCACAAGCAACCTGAGGCAATGCAATCAAGTACAAACAATCCGCCAACACGATGGGTAGCTTCGGCAACCGATTTAATATAGTCGTCTGGTAAAAGCATACCCGCCGATGTTTCAACGTGCGGCGCAAACACGACTGACGGTTTATCTTTCTCTATTGTTGCGATAACTTGCTCAAGCGGCGCAGGCACGAAGGGCTGGTCTGCGCCGTCAACCGGTTGTCTGGCTTTTAAAACATTAACGCTCGCTGCAAAACCACCCATGTCCAGAATTTGCGACCAACGATAACTGAACCATCCGTTTCGAATGACTAAACAGTTCGCATCATTGGCAAACTGTCGAGCTACGGCTTCCATACCGAATGACCCGCTACCAGGCACAACAACAACACCATGCGCATTGTAGGTATTTTTCAAGGCACCGGAGATATCACGCATGACTTGTTGAAAATTAGCCGACATATGATTAAGCGCACGATCGGTGTACACCACTGAATACTCTAATAAACCATCTGGGTCGACGGTGTCATACATTGCGTTCATAGAAATTATTTCCGGTTATTAGTGCAGAGCTGCCAAAAAGGAGAATCGCCCACTTCGACTCCGTATGATACCCCCTAATTTCAGGATCAGGTATGGTATCGGATCGCACAATAGCTGTGAGCCTTACAGAGTATTAAAATGAACCTTAATTAACTAGTTCGACAGTATCGATTTACTTAAAAAGCATAGGCCGCGCAACTTAATGCACTACTGATTAACAAAACCGATTGGTAAAAACTTGTACTTCCTGCGATATGGCATCACGATGAAGCAGTTGGTCAAACAGTGATTTATCATACCGGCCATCAACCAACCCGACCAGAGAGCCCAGTACCGAACCTCGGTGCGCATTCTCCCCGCCCAGATTCGTATTGATCAACAATGCCTTACCCGGCGTATCATAATATTTGGCCGCCAGGTAGCACACGCTGGGCCATGAATCGGTGATGTAACAGGCCGTTGAAAATTTGCTTCCAACCACTGATGCGTCATTGACCGGCTTGTGCAAATATTTTTCCAGTTTTACACCCGCTATGACCCTGGCTGCCTGAATAAACTGATCTACCGTACTGGAAATAACTATTGTTGAACCATTCGACTCAGCGGGTACCACCTCATCGGTTAGCGACTGTTCAGACAACAGCAATGTGTGGATCAATTCGATATATCGACTAACCACCTTTAACAATTGGTCATCAGGGTGAGTTAGCCGAACATGTGTACAACAAACCTCCTGAACAAATTCCAACGGGTGTTCTGACAACAACGCCAGCGCTAAAGGTGCAACGGTAACTAATGCTCCCATTGACGGCGTATCGTGTGTACTCGCGCCGCACTTATCTGCAACCACACCTTTCTGAAGGTTGGCGAAAAAACCACGATGGTACGATTCAGCATACGTATCGGGATGCCTGGCAGGCTCCGCTGTCATAAACTCAATGTAATCTTCCAGCCACCTTCTTTTGTTGTAGCCATTGTTGGCAACAAGATGACGCAACATTAA
>CALIMV010000037.1 GCA_938045275.1 uncultured Granulosicoccaceae bacterium | reverse complement strand
ACGGGATGGATCGTTCGAGTTGAACGCATTCAAACCGACACGCAAAGAAGCAAGCATCATGACGCAGGCCGAGCAAATTCTGGAAGACGTGAATATGCTCGACAAGCGGAACATGGTGGCTTCTTCCATGTCACGGGGCGACAAACGCCGCTTGGAAATGGCCATGTGCCTTGTGCAAGAACCAAAGCTTTTGCTTTTGGACGAACCAACCGCTGGTATGGCTCGTGCTGACACCAACAACACAATCGACCTGCTGAAAAGTGGCAAGATGGGAGAAATGACAAAGGTTATTATAGAGCATGATATGCACGTTGTTTTTAGTCTTGCTGATCGTATTTCGGTGCTGGCAGGTGGTCGTATAATTTGTCAGGGAACACCAGACGAAGTTAAAGCCGACCCACGCGTTAAAGAAGCTTACTTGGGCGAGGAACAGGTATGAGTGCCAATGCTGAATACGTTGCCGACGCCAACGCCTATTTCTCAGTAAAGAACCTGAAAGCCTACTACGGCGACAGCTATATCGTTCAAGATGTGTCCTTTGATCTTGCAGAAGGGCAAATCACGGCTTTGTTGGGGCGCAATGGTGCTGGCAAGACGTCTACTTTACGTGCAATAGCGCGTGCGGATGAGCCGATGCTACGTTTCGGGGAAATTTATCTTGGTGGAGAATCTTTGCACGATAAAAAAGATTTTGAAGCAGCCCTGGCAGGTGTTCAGCTCGTGCCCGAAGACCGTCGTATTATTCCAGGGCTTAGTGTTGAAGAGAATCTTGATCTAGCCCGAATTGAAGGTAACAGTGGCTGGGATTATGAAAGAATATACTCATTGTTCCCACGTTTGAAAGAACGTCGAAAACAAGAAGGTGTCACGTTATCTGGTGGTGAGCAACAAATGCTGTCCATCGGTCGTGCACTGGCTCGCGATATAAAGTTATTGTTACTCGATGAACCCTATGAGGGCCTGGCACCTGTGGTGCGACACGATATAGAGCGTGCGCTTTTGGAAGTTAAGGCAGAAGGCATCACTACCATATTGGTTGAACAGAATGCAGTTGCCGCTTTAAAGCTTGCTGATCGCGCTTTAATTCTTGATACAGGTGAAATTGTATTTCGTGGTACTGCTGCTGACGTACTAGACAACGAGCAGCTTAGACACGAGTATCTGGCAATTTAGATAAATTCGTTCAGAGCCATGTGTATTAAGCTGTCTGCAGCAATAGTTCCGGATACTCCATCAGGGTAGTGTTAGTGATATCGGCAAGTTGCTGCAGTATTTCCAGGTTCAGTGTTTCAAAGCAAGTCCTGGTCATTGCAAACGATAGCATGGCAGAATGAACGGTGTCGTTCAGGGTTGGTTGCTCTGCATGCAGGCTATTGAGATAGTCCGCTACGCTTGTATCTGAATTGGGACGGTTACAACTCTCCAGAGCAAATCGAATGCAAGCAGTGAAGTCTACCAGCACTGATTCGTATTTTTTGCTCTGATCTTTCGCGTTGTATTCCGGGTATTTAGTTGCCTTTTTTACCAGAACGCTCAGTAAATCGTCGAGTAGCGATGCTTGATTGAGCATATCCTGTTGTGTTGAAAGTACTTCCATATCGTGCAGCAGGTCGTTACAGGCATCAAGAGAATTGTCGCCAGCGATTTTGGCTATACAGCAGATTCTGTAACCAGCTTCATTTCGAAAATATTCGGCTATTTCTTTTTGGTGCTTAAGCTGCGCTTCTGCAACACGAGCCATGCGATTATGCATTGTGACTTCGGATTCACTGAGTATGTCAAATTTGACCAGCTCCTGATTGAACAGCAGGTTAGCGTACTTGCGTCTTGTATTTGATTTATTGTCAATGCAGCGACGAATCTCGGGTGAGCGAGCGCGTAAATTGTAAGTCGATCGGCGCGCAATAGCGACGCACTCGCTCTCCGTCATTTGTTCAACGATATGGCGTTTTTGGCCATTCCAGGCAATCGTCAGACAGTAAAGGCCAGATGTCAATGAGTCGAGATCCACTTAATAAAATAGATATTCCAATTGGCAGCAACGTTGTTATCGGCGGCAGACAGGTGTCTGGGCTGGCATCAGGACACACTTTTCGATAAGCAGTTTGTTTTTTTGATCGTTTTTTTGATCAATTACCGAAAATAACCCGGTTACTAACGTGGTTTGAGCCGTCCGTGCACAACCTTCGACATTTACTCAAATGGTTCACATAGAGTGGAATATTCGTAACTGCAAAGAATGGAGCCGCCATTTGCATCTACAAGAATATTTCTATACACGTGTATATTGAAGTCTTATCTTTACAATTCAACACTGCCAAGTGTGATATCGCCATTATCGTCTCAAGGCATTAGATTATGATGTTGATGTTGCGCAGCTGGTCTTGTGGGGCTGCTTATTCATCATTCTCATCTGTATTCGCTTTCGGCCGATGCCCCTCCAGATGACTCATATCTACTGTATCACCATACTTCTCTTTAATTGCGTCCATCGCAAACGCCCGTTTGCCGAAAAAGTGCTCCTCACCAATTCGGTCATACAGCCCGGAGCGTTTTAGTGCGTCTGTCACTTTGAACTTTGCACGGGTAATATAAAATTCAATCCCTGCTTCCTTTAACCGTTCTGACATAAGCGTTAGCATCTCTTCCCCGGTTACATCAATCTGGTCTACCGCCTCCAGATCCAGTACCAGGACCTTTAACTTTGGTTTATCCGCCACTGCATTTAATAACTGCTTCTCAAGGTAACTGGCGTTAGCAAAATACAAATCACCGTCGTAGCGGAAAATTGCCATATTCTGGCTGGTTTCCATTCCGAAAATTTCGGCATCACGCAGTATGCCGTCGGCATCCAGTGCAACTTCGGCAAAATGTGGCCGCATCGTCTTATAGATATAAAACAACAGCGACAGCACAACGCCTATGAAAATACCCCACTCCAGATGCGGTGCAAAAATCAACGTGCCGGCAAACACGACGAAAGCGACAATGGCATCATGTGGATTAACCTTCCAGGCGTGTTTAAACGGCTGGAAATGGATCATGCCAATAACTGCCATAATAATCACAGCAGCCAACGTTGCCACGGGCAGGTGATACAGTAACGGTGTCAAAAACAGCAGTGTCACACCAACAATAACGCCAGAAACAATAGCAGTGAAACCGGTTTTTGCTCCGGCATCAAATGCCACTGCCGTGCGCGAGAAAGAACCAGAGACCGCATAACCCTGCGTGACTCCAGCAACCACATTGGCCAGCCCTTTGCCCACCATTTCCTGATTGGCCGACAGATGCTGTCGTGTCTTCGAGGCCACCGCTTTAGCAATGGAAAAGGCCTCCACAAAACTTAACAGCGCAATCATTAAAGACGGCATTAAGAGGGAAGTAATATCTCGTGGGTCCATCGTTGGCATGACAAAGGACGGTAGACCTTTTTCAATAGTGCCGACCACCTTACCGCCCATTCCTTCAAAATTCAGCAGCCAGGCTAAAACGGTGGCAGCAACAACGGTAAATAATATCCCTGGTAATTGTGGTGCGAACTTCTTGAAACAATAGAGCAACGCCATAGAAAACAGACCCATCGCCAGTGTTGGTAAATGCGTCTGCTCTGGAATGGCCAGCAGTAGATTCCACAGCGTCTCATATAGGTGATTACCGGAAACATTTTCAATCCCGAGTAATTTACTGACCTGCAAACTGCTAATAACAATAGCCGCAGCATTGATAAAGCCAATCACCACCGGATGCGACAAAAAATCTACCATCATACCCAGGCGCAGGAACCCCAATACCAGTTGCATCAGGCCAGCCATAATCGCTACCATCGCGGCATAGGCGATATACTGTTCCGGCGATAAATTCAGCGGAATCAACGCGGCAGCGGTCATCAACGAGATAATCGCTACTGGGCCGTTCTGCAACTGGCGCGAAGAACCAAACAGCGCCGCCACAATGGGCACCAGAAAAGCTGAGTACAGCCCAATTTGCGGTGGTAATCCGGCCAACTGGGCGTTGGCCATTGACTGAGGAATGAGTACCAGTGCTACGGTAATGCCGGCAAATATATCAGCCCTTAGCACTTCCGGATTTCTCAGTTCACCAATCCAGTCCTTGAATGGCACAAAACGTCTCGCTGCGTCGTACAGCAGCTGATTCAGGTAGCTTTTCATAGCACCTATTTTATTGTTTTATGGCCGGTTTAACCACACAAGGATGAGTTTGCCGCGCCCATGCAAAGATAGTTAACACGCAGGGTATAACTGTGTCACAACGAACAGGTCGGCGCTCTATGCTTTCTTTTGAATAAAATGGATTTTCGTTATTGGGAATACAACAAGTGGTGAAACTGTCTTTCGCAAACTTGATATCGTGCGGTTTTTGCTACGTGTCAATTGACGGATGCGCTTGTAATAAGCGCACCGCCGTTTGAATACCAGGCTTAGTTACGCTGCCTGAAGCTTTGGCGCAAATGGCGCCATAGTGGTTGTTGCACCGGCATTCACATCGCTACCCTTGAGTACCTTGTACACGGTCAGCAACAGAATTTTCAGATCAAGTAACAATGACTGGGTTCGAACATACTCGATATCGAGCTCGAATTTTTTCTCCCAGCTTATGCTGTTACGGCCCTGCACCTGTGCCCAACCGGTTATGCCTGGCAGCACGGCATGTCGCTGTCGCTGGTTGTTTGTGTAGTGTGGCAAATACCGTACTTCCAGAGGACGTGGTCCAACCAGTGAAATGTGCCCTGCCAATACATTGAACAATTGCGGGATTTCATCGATAGACGTTTTGCGTAAAAAATGACCAAGCGGTGTAATACGCTCAATATTGCTCAGGCGGTTGCCTTTACCGTCAACCTCGTCTCTCATGGTGCGCAGCTTAAGCAATCGAAATGACTGTTCGCGAAAGCCTGG
>CALIMV010000036.1 GCA_938045275.1 uncultured Granulosicoccaceae bacterium | reverse complement strand
AACGAAACACGTATAAACGATAATATTATTCGAGCTTTAGACACAGATGCGAATACTTACGCAAATACGTGTACTACCAGAGGTGAGAACAAGGAGATTGTAGGAGCCACTCCTTGGGGTGGTTACGACGATACACATTTTTCAGGTAAAGGGCTACGGGAAATTGGGCAAGAAGTAGGTCAGAAATTTCTTGATGGAAATTGTGGTGACAACACCGGTAGTGACGACGATACCACTGGCGGCACGTACACAGGGTGTTTATGGTACGGACATACAACGTACCCGCTATGCACCAATAGCAATGTAGATTGGGGTTGGGAAAACGGTCAATCCTGCTTACGACTAAGCTACTGTCAAAGTCAAGGGCAACAGCCAGTACCGTAGTATCGAACATTCGGATTTAATCTGTAATTGATTGGAGAAACCAAGCGCGGGTCAAGGACGTCCCGTGCATCGGACCACAATATTCACTGAGACTGTCACATTCTTATCTATACTCTGATGTGATTCTAGATTCCTCATTCTTCTACCGCGAACAATCAGTGCGTTGGTTGTTACAATATAAGGTAAACAGCTGAAAGTGATTCGGTAAACCAGTGTTTACCAATAATAGGTATTACACCTTCTGTGAGAGCGGCGGTATTGGGTTTGAAATTTCTCATGTAGATCAATTCGGACAGAAAAGTCGCATGACAGATCACGACCGCATAAAACTGGACGGCTCTAACGTTACTGGCAGTACTCCTCTGCGAGGACTGGAAATTGGCCCTGTATGGATTCGCATACAAAATCTCGATTGTGCGCTGAATCTGGAGTTTACTCTCAATGCTGAAAACTAACGTTTGGTTTGTGAATCACTGTGTGAGTATTCTTTAATTATTATTGCTGATTAATTGCTTTTACGGCCATTATCATATTGAATTGTATAATGGGTAAATGGACTGGATTGTATTTCGAGATTCGCTATGGATAAAAAAAGACAGTTTAATATTTGGTATGTACTGGTGGCTTTTCTATTGTTTAGCAGCCTGCAGGGCTGGCTTGAACGTAAGCGCACCTTTAGCGAAATTCCTTACAGTCAATTTGAACAGGATTTAGAAGCTGATCGCATTGCGCGAGTTCAGGTTAGCGATGATCGCGTGGTTGGTGAATTTAAAGAAGCAGATGAAAATGGCAGATTAAAATTCTCTGCTAATCGCATTCCCCAAGATCTGGCTTCCAAGCTTTCCAAACACAACATTGAGTATGGTGGCGTTATTGAGAAACCTTCAGTTTTCGGTACCTTGTTGAGTTGGATATTACCGGTACTGATCTTCTTTGGTTTATGGATACTACTGATGCGTTTTATGTCTAAGAGAATGGGCGGTGGTATGGGCGGCATGGGCGGTGGCTTTATGAATGTGGGTAAGAGTAAAGCCAAGGTCTATGTTGAAGATAATACTGGCGTTACATTTGCTGATGTTGCGGGTGTTGACGAAGCCAAGGATGAATTAATAGAAGTTGTTAACTTTCTAAAAGAGCCTGACAAATACAGCCGGCTCGGGGCTACCGTCCCGAAAGGGGTTCTATTGGTAGGGCCCCCGGGAACCGGTAAAACGCTAATGGCGAAAGCAGTGGCTGGGGAAGCTGCGGTGCCATTCTTCTCAATTTCAGGCTCTGAATTTGTCGAAATGTTCGTCGGTGTTGGTGCTGCCCGAGTGCGTGACTTATTCGAAGAGGCACGTAAAAAAGCCCCAGCTATCATTTTCATTGACGAACTTGATGCGCTCGGTGGTGCTCGAGGCGCCAATCCAATGGGCAGTAACAGTGAACGAGAGCAAACACTTAATCAGCTGTTGGTTGAGCTTGATGGTTTTGATTCAAAAAGTGGCGTTGTGCTATTGGGTGCAACCAACCGACCGGAAATTTTAGACCCCGCATTGTTGCGTGCCGGGCGGTTCGATCGTCAAGTGCTGGTAGATCGTCCGGATAAGTCCGGCCGAATTGCCATCCTGAATATACACATGAAGAAGATTACTGAAAATACTGATGTAGACGCGGAGCAAATTGCAGCGCTTACACCTGGTATGACAGGTGCTGATTTGGCTAATCTGGTTAATGAAGCGGCATTATTGGCAACGCGGCGTAATGCTGAGACAGTCTCGATGGATGATTTTAACAATGCTATTGAGCGTATCATCGCAGGATTGGAAAAACGAAACCGTTTACTTAACCCTAAGGAAAGAGAGACCGTCGCTTACCATGAGATGGGTCATGCATTAGTTGCAATGGCTTTACCCGGCTCTGATCAAGTGCATAAAGTTAGCATTATTCCACGTGGAATCGGTGCACTGGGCTACACCATTCAACGACCGACTGAAGATCGGTTTCTAATGTCCAGGCGCGAATTGAAAGACAAAATAGCGGTGCTACTGGGTGGCCGAGCCGCAGAACTCATTATATTTGATCATCTTTCAACAGGCGCAAGTGATGATATTAAAAGAGCCACTGGTATTGCTCGTAGCATGGTCACACAATACGGTATGGACAAAGAGTTGGGATACGTAGCGTACGAAACTACAGAAGGACAGAATCACCTGGGGAACGCGCAGGTAAAAAAAGAATACAGTGAAAGTGTTGCAAAAGAAATAGATAAATCGGTGCGAGAGATAATTACTGATGATGCGCAGCGTGCGTTGCGCATTCTTGAACTGAATAAAGATCTTCTTATAAGTACCAGTAAAGCTTTGCTTGAAAGGGAAACACTGGACTTTGATGATCTTGCTGAATTGGCTAAAGATATCAAGCTGCTTCCGGCAGACAATCCTGGTAGCCCAATGGCGGCTTTGAAGCAATCAAACAGTAGCGAATAATATTGGCATCTTTTGGGTGCAGTCTTAGAGGTTTGGTCTTTGAGGTGTAGCCTTTTAAATGTAGTCTTTGAGGTGCGGTGAGACCACGTTGATGACAATGCTCATAACAAGTTGAATAGCATTGCTAATTATATCTTTATCTGGTCCGTGAAACGGTCAATATGCTCACGCATGCACGACTCAATTAGCGGGGATAGAGTTTTTTTATGGAAAAACGTACCCATCAGTAAAAGTTATATTCACATAATTTCAAACGATTTAAATTATGCTTATGGCATTGATATGCTTAATGGATTAGTCGCTATCCGGTAGTTTACCTTACTCAATTTTATGGAATCATTGAATAATGTCTTCTATCGCTCTTCCTGATGCTGCGCAAGTAGTGATCGTCGGCGGTGGCGTTATAGGCTGTTCGGTAGCCTATCACTTGGTAAAACTAGGCTGTACAGACGTTATTGTTCTGGAGCAGGGGCAGCTCAGCTCAGGCACAACCTGGCATGCTGCAGGCCTTGTCGGCCAGTTACGTAGTCACTCCAGCATGACCAGCCTGATTCAATATTCCACGCAACTATACAGTGAGCTTGAGCTTGAAACTGGCTTGTCAACTGGTTGGCAAAACTGTGGCTCTCTTTCCGTTGCCAGAAACACTGAGCGAATGGTGCAGTTGGAACGGACAGCGTCTTCAGCGCGGGCGCAAGGTGTAGCAGTTGACGTTATCACCCCAAAAGAGGCAGGTGATTTATGGCCTGTAATGGAAACTCACGACTTGCTTGGTGGAATTTGGTTACCCGGTGATGGCAAAGCAAATCCAACCGACTTAACTCAATCACTTGCTGCAGGCGCTCGTTCAGGTGGCGCCCAAATTATGGAACGTACGCGAGTAACAGACATTGTCGTCAACAACGGTGCTGTTGCGGGTGTACGTACTGAGTCAGGTGAAATTAAAGCAGATACGGTGGTGAACTGTGCAGGACAGTGGGCAAGAAACATAGGTCAGATGTGCAATGTTTCTGTACCACTGCATTCTGCTGAACATATGTATATTGTGACCGGAAAAATTGACGGCGTTAATGCTGAACTACCAGTGCTGCGCGACCCTGATGGCTACATCTATTTCAAAGAAGAAGTGGGTGGTTTGGCCATGGGTGGCTTTGAACCGAATGCAAAACCATGGGGTATGCAAGGTATACCTGATAATTTTGAATTCTCACTATTGCCGGATGACTGGGAACAATTTGAAATTCTTATGGAGAACGCACTTATTCGGGTACCGCAACTTGAACATGCCGAAATCAAACAATTTTACAATGGCCCAGAAAGCTTCACTCCAGACAACAATTTTTTGCTCGGAGAGGCGCCTGAATTGCGCAACTTTTATGTTGGTGCTGGTTTTAATTCGATGGGAATCGCTAGCGCTGGAGGTGCGGGCAAAGCATTGGCGGAGTGGATTGTTAATGGCGCACCAACGATGGATCTTTGGCCTGTTGATATTCGACGTTTCGCCGGTTTTAACAACAACCAAAACTGGTTGCACGACAGAATTAAGGAAACGCTCGGACTTCACTATGCAATGCCATGGCCCAATCGGGAGCTTGAGTCTGCTCGACCGTTACGCCGCTCTCCATTGTACGATCGTTTGTCAGGCAAGCGTGCGGTTTTCGGCACAAAGATGGGATGGGAGCGCGTCAATTGGTTTGCAGATAATGGTCAATCAACAAAAATAGATTATTCGTTTGGGCGACAAAACTGGCACGCAAACGTTGCGCGAGAACATAATCATGTTCGCAATCATGTTGGTCTGTTTGATCAATCTTCATTCGCCAAACTGATGGTCGAAGGAGCAGACGCCAGCGCCGTGCTTAATACTGTATGTGCCGCCAATATCGATCAGCCAATCGGTAAATCGGTATACACAGGAATGCTTAATGAACGCGGCGGATATGAGAGCGATCTCACCGTTATGCGACTTGCTGAGCAGCGGTTTTTAATTATCACAGGGACGGCGCAGGCGATTATTGATAGGGACTGGATAACGAAAAACACACCCGCTAATGCGCGCTGTTACATCAGTGATGTAACGTCTGCCTGGTGTGTACTTTCAATCATGGGTCCAAAATCCAGAATGCTTCTGGAAAGTGTATCGAGTGCAAATTTATCCAATGACGTTTTTCCGTTCGGCACAATCCAGCAGATTGATGTTGGTTATGCAACCGTCTATGCCAACCGCATGAGCTACGTCGGCGAACTCGGGTGGGAACTTATTATTCCAACTGAGTTTACAGTCGGTGTTTATGATTTACTTCACAAGGTGGGAAGCGATTTTGGGCTTTGTGATGTGGGCTATTATGCGCTTGAAAGTTTGCGGTTGGAGAAAGGATTTCGGGCTTGGGGTTCAGAGCTTACACCAGACATTAATCCAATAGAGGCTGGCTTAGCGTTCTGTGTTGATCTACATAAGCCCAATGGATTCATTGGCAAAGACGCATTGTTAGCTTACAAATCCATGGGGGTGAGAAAACAACGAATTGTTCAATTGACTATAGACGATAACCGTGCCCAACTGTGGGGCGGTGAACTTGTATTGCGAAAAGGGAGTACTGTCGGAGAGGTGCGATCAGCTTCATTTGGGCACACTCTGGGTACGTGTGTTGCACTGGCGCTGCTTAAAAATGATTCGGATGTTAGTACGGCAGCGCTTGAAGATGGCGGATTTCAGATTGATCTTGGTGGAAAATTGATCAATGCGACTGTGCATCTGGAATCTGCCTACGATCCCGAATGTGTAAGACTCAAATAGGCTTGATTCAATCTGTTTCTTTTATGAAATCAGCCAGAACTAGTGTAGGTTATAACCATTGACGCATAATTGCAATGGAATCATACTTAATTGAATCACAACTAAGTTGATGATGCATTGTTGATGAAGCACAGTGATTACTACGCAGAGTAGGATGGTGGTAAAACTCGCAAAAATGAGACCATGTAAAGCAAGTCAAACTGATGTGAGTTCAGAGAGATAACATTTGGAAGTTTAAAGCAACAGGAGACATTAATTGATTAAGTCATTACTGAAAACAATACCGATTAGCATAACTATGGGTCTTGTCAGTTTAAGCGCTGCACAAGCTACAGATCTAACAGTATACACGGCGGTCGAAGCGGAAGATCTGGCACGCTATGCTGAAGAGTTCAACAAATCACACCCTGATATCAACATCAATTGGGTACGAGATTCAACCGGCATAATCACAGCCAAGCTGTTAGCTGAAAAAGATAACCCTCAAGCGGATGTCATTTGGGGTTTGGCTGCAACCTCGTTGTTGCTTATGAAATCAGAAGATATGCTGGAGCCCTATGCGCCAAAAGGTGTCGAAGAACTTGACCCCAAATTTGTTGATAAAAGTGATCCGCCAGCCTGGACCGGAATGGATGCCTGGGTAGCGTCTGTTTGCTACAACACGGTAGAGGCAGAGAAAGCCGGTCTTACGCCACCAACAAGCTGGAAAGATCTAACAAAGCCTGAGTACGAAGGGCATGTCATCATGCCGAATCCTAATTCTTCAGGCACCGGTTTTTTGGATGTGTCTGGGTGGCTGCAAATGTTTGGTGAAGAAGACGGTTGGGCCTACATGGATGCGCTGCATGTCAATATAGCGCGATACACCCATTCGGGTTCTAAGCCGTGCAAACTAGCAGCAGCCGGTGAAATCCCCATTGGTGTGTCATTTGCTTTTCGAGGAGCAAAATCAAAAGCCGACGGCGCGCCACTTGAGATTATCGTTCCTTCTGAGGGTGTAGGCTGGGATATGGAAGCTACGGCTATAGTTGCTGGAACGGCTGAACTGGAAGCAGCAAAAACGCTTGTTGACTGGACAGTCACAAAAGAAGCAAGTGAAATGTACAACACAGGCTATGCAGTGGTTGCGTACCCAGGTGTTGCAAAACCGGTTGAACACTTTCCGCCAAACCTTGAAGAAAAAATGATCGACAACGACTTCGAGTTTGCTGCAAACAATCGGGCGGCCATTTTAAAAGAATGGCAAAGCCGTTACGATGGAAAGTCTGAAGCGAAGTAGTTCACGCGCGTAGTACCTTACGAACCAACCAAGGCGTTGCAGTCCAGCAACGCCTTGGTTGGGCATTCTATCGTCAGTGAACTCATAGCTCTTTTCGCATGATAAATAATCCATATACTTTGACAAGGTTGGCCTTTCAATGATTGAGGCCAGCAATCACGAACAAATGTTTCTAAAAATCAGCGGACTGTGGAAAGCGTTTGGCAATTTTGTCGCACTTCAGGACATCTCATTAGAGGTTAGTGAAGGGGAGTTTGTCTGTTTCCTTGGTCCTTCCGGCTGCGGCAAAACAACTCTTTTACGCGCTATCGCTGGTTTGGACTTGCAATCTCGAGGAACCATCGAACAAGGTAACCGGGATATTTCTAATCTGCCCCCAGCGGAACGAGACTATGGCATTGTTTTCCAGTCATACGCACTTTTTCCAAACTTAACCATCTATAAAAACATTGCTTACGGGCTTGAGAATGCCGGGCTGTCAAAGGCGACGATTAACACCAGGGTGACAGAACTGCTATCCCTGGTTGGCTTACCAGATCAAGGAAAGAAATTTCCAGCTCAGCTTTCAGGAGGACAACAGCAGCGAATTGCGTTAGCCCGTGCCATTGCAACCGAACCAGGATTGCTACTGCTTGATGAACCACTATCTGCTTTGGATGCGAAAGTTCGTGTTTCGCTCCGACATCAAATAAAAGAACTCCAGCGAAAACTAGGCGTAACAACCATCATGGTAACCCACGATCAGGAAGAAGCATTGTCCATGGCCGATCGTATCGTTGTTATGAACCAAGGTGTCATTGAACAAATTGGCTCTCCAATAGAAATTTATCGCGATCCCGAAACATTGTTTGTCGCTGATTTTATCGGAGAAATGAATCAGATTTCTGCTACAGCAACGTCGACCAGCATGATCAACTTTGGTGCGAATAAACTTGCCTGTTTGCCACATACATTTGAACCATCATCTCAAGTAGTGGCAACGATTCGACCTGAAGACATCATTCCACTTGACGAAAAATCACAGGCAACAGATGTATCAACCACAGACAGACCAGCGCAAGCTGGGAACTCATCCAACACGCTTGAGACGGTTATTACTGATATGGAATTTCTTGGGTCTTACTGGCGTGCTGAACTCAATTGTAACGAGATCGGCGAAGAAACACTTAATGCTAACTTTTCAATGAACGCGGTACGCCGCATGGGGTTGGAGGTAGAGACAAACCTGCTAATTGAAATACCTGCAGACAGGCTCAAAGTTTTTCAACAAACCGAATCAGTAGTCTAGCGATGGCTACCACGCCACGAATGCATCTTCCCGCAGGGCCTAAAATTACGCCTAAGCTAGGCAGTGATGGCTGGATTATGCGAGGCTTCATCGCGTTAATTGCCGTATATCTGATCATAGCTTTGGCATTCCCGCTATACGCGATGTTGTCTAAAGCGTTTTCAACTTATCAATTCGATTTGTCACAATTCGAATTTCAAGTTAGTGATGAAAGCGGTCAGTTCATTACAGAGTCAATTTCAGCCCAATCATTAAATGAGAAAACCTCTGCTTACTCAGAAGTTGATTTAAGCGCCGGGTCAGGTGGAAGACTGTCCGTGACTGCGTTTTTCCCCGACTTCTCATTTCGAAGCCCTGTCAATTACAAAATACGCGGGGCTGATTCATCGGCTGTTTTTCTCGTGGGTTCAGAACGCCATAGGGGGCCTGAATGGCTGGAACTGGATTCTAATACCTTTAGACGTGTTGTGTTGATACCAAATTCTGCAACCGGCTTAGGAAACTTTTCGCGTTATTTTGAAACCCCGGCATTGGTTCGTTCAATTAAGAATTCTTTGCTAATTTCGACTATCAGCACACTGATCACCGTAACACTTGCATTCGGTTTTGCCTATGCACTGAGTCGAAGTTGTATGCGTTTTAAAGGCGTTTTCAAACTCATCGCTATGGCTCCGATTTTAGTCCCGTCGTTACTTCCCGGCATTGCACTGGTTTATCTTTTTGGCAATCAGGGAATGTTAAAAGGGCTGATGATGGGTGAATCCATTTACGGGCCTTATGGCATTGTGGCAGGTTCTGTATTCTTTACCTTTCCCCATGCGATGTTAATTATCACAACAGCGCTAGCAATTTCGGATGCCAGACTTTACGAGGCGTCGGTGTCCTTGGGTGCAAGTCGCTGGAAGACGTTCTGGACCGTAACCATTCCTGGCGCTCGGTACGGACTAATTTCTGCTGCATTTGTTGTTTTTAACCTGGTAATTACCGACTTTGGTTTACCAAAAGTTATTGGTGGTCAGTTTAATATGCTTGCTGTTGATATCTATAAACAAGTTATAGGACAACAGAATTTTGAAATGGGTGCCGTGGTGTCAGTCGTTCTGTTAATACCTGCGATGTTGGCTTTTACCATTGACAGAGTTGTGCAGCGAAAACAGGTCGCTTTGTTGTCATCACGCTCGGTGGTGTATCAGCCAAAGGCGAATTCTGGGTTTGACTGGATTTGTTTCGGCTATTGTTCCGTTATTGCTTTTTTTATAATAGGCATTCTAGCGGTTTGCCAGTTCGCAGCACTGATCAAATTCTGGCCGTACGATTTATCGCTTAGCCTGAAGAATTATGCGTTCGATCTCATGGATGGAGGTGGTTGGAGAGCGTATCAAAACTCGATCAGAATGGCATTGTTAACCGCATTTTTTGGCACAATCATAGTGTTTATTGGTGCCTACATGGTTGAGAAAACACAAGGCTTTAAAACGGGTCGTTCGTTGTTTCAATTTTTAGCGATGCTGCCTATGGCTATTCCTGGCATGGTACTCGGGCTTGCTTACATATTCTTTTTTAATAACCCGTCCAATCCACTGAATGTATTGTATGGAACCATGTCGATTTTGGTGCTGTGTACCGTAACCCACTTTTATACGGTTTCGCACCTGACGGCTGTAACCGCATTAAAACAAATGGACAACGAGTTTGAATCGGTTTCATCTTCATTGAAAAAGCCTTTTTACAAATTGTTTTTCCGCGTAAGCGTGCCTGTCTGCTTGCCATCGATATTAGATATATCGATATATTTGTTCGTTAACGCCATGACCACGGTATCGGCCGTTGTGTTTTTATACTCCAGCGGTACTGCTTTGGCGTCAGTTGCCGTACTCAATATGGATGATGCAGGAGACGTAGCACCGGCGGCTGCAATGGGCATGATGATTTTTTATACTAACGTAGTGGCTCGCGTGGTGCACCTGCTTTTGTCGAAAGGGTTGCTGAAACGAACCCAGGTTTGGCGGCAGCGGTAACAAATGCAAAGTTAGATTTTATTAATATACTGGAAATGCCGGAACCGACGCACGCGGCAAATATACTGCAGATAGAGCTCTAAGTGCTATAGAACCATGATTATCTCATCGTTTGCGATGGTAGCAATCATGGAAAAAATCATCGATTTGTCGTTAAGTTTGTTTAATGGGCGAGAACGTTCACTTCAAGGCAAAAGGACATAACATATCCAGCATTGTTAAGATTGACAATGCAGAGTCAATCCAAGGTTAGCGAATTTATAAGGTTAAGGTCGCTGAACGGTAACTATACGCCCGCTAATGTTCTAGGAGCCAACTATTGAAAATATCTGCCTTAGCAATGTGTTGTCAACGCGTACCGCTTTAATGTTAATGCTTGTACAAAGTGAAATCAGACCTGCCGGGACGACAAGCCGGCATTGAATTAAATCTTACGCCTAACGCCTCGTTCAACCTCAGTTTCGCTTGGTGTTCGTTCTCAGGTCCTGAAATAGACACGCTATAACGGCTCAAGCTCCTCACAGTCCGGTATGTAAAACACGCGGCTACGCTGTCGTCTTATCTGGCGCGGTACATCCGTCCTGCGTGGGAAGATGAACATCTATACAGGCGAGCGCCTTGTCACAGGAACGCAGTGACCCGTTAACCCAGCCCTGCATATCCGAAATAGCCTCGTTGCAGAAGTAGATGTTCGGTATGGGCGCATTGGCGAGATGCTCCCGCACAGCGACATCATTCACGCCAAGGCGCCATTGGTGATAGGCAAATTCGAAGTCATCATTGCCGTCCCACAGACGATAGCTGGTCAAAATCGGTTCCGGTACGTCATCAGCTTTGATGCAGAACAGCTGAGTAAGCTGTTTTTTCAACTCGGCTACGACGGCTTTCGACGCCGGGTAAAGGGTTTGCGGCATCTTGCTCTGCTTCTCCTGCAACGGCGACGAGAACTTCTCGCCCACATTCTGCAGCCCTTGCCAGAACATTGAATTGTCGAAATCGCAATACATTGTCAATGCGGCGGCATTGTAGAGTGTCTCTTCATCCGCATTCAACTTGAACTGCGCTGATTCGGCCGGGCCGACAGGCATCGAATAGAATGGGTAGATCGAATTCAAAGGTAGATTGCTGAAGTTCGGCCCAAATTGCACAGGCGGCTTAACGACTCCGTTGGGGTCAAGCCACCAAGGTTGATCGAAGTACAGATTAATTTTCATCAGCCTCATACCGCGTGCCGAATGGATACTGTCCCACAATTTTTGGGCCCGAGGTCCTTCATTTAATGCAGGTGATGTCGCGAACAGGTCTTCCATTCCCTTGGTAGCGGTCGCCATGACGATTTGACTGCACAACAGGCATTTCCGCTTCCCACCACGGACAGTCGGGTTGGAGTTTTGTTGGTCGGGCGCTTTAGTCAGCTCCAGCTTGAACCCTTCAGCGTCGCACGCAATTGAATTCACATTCGTGCTTAACATGACGCTAACGCGCTCTTTTGGTAGTGCATCCCGTACTGTATTCGGCAGAGTGCTGAACCCTCTACGAAAGGTGAAATATTTTGGATCTTTCGGAAAATCTGCGAGGATCTGGAAAGCATCACCAGCATTAATCGGTGCCTTAAATGGCCCGGCAAAACCGATCGATTCCGACAGCATCTGCACGCATTCCTCTGAATAATCCATGTCCCGCAACAAACCCCACATCTGCCAGTCGCGCAGAAGCGTGCCTTTCCAGTTGAATTCGTTGCGCAGCTTCGTCCAATAGTCAGGCGTCTGCTCGTGCGGCTGGGTCGCGTTGTTATGTTTCAGCACCGCTGTGTAGACATCGTGAATGATGTCAGCGGGTCCCTTTCCTTTCTCGCACTCATTGAGATTATAGATTTCCCCCCAGATCTTATTGAGGCCTTCCTCAGCTTCATGTGCCGTGAAACTTCGACCACGGAGGTAAAAACGATTGGTATTACCATACCCGGGAATATCGCTCCCCATCGGAAATGGAACGATTTGATCGCAAATACCCATCTCCTTGATAAGTGCCATCAGTTCGATCATCGAATACTGAAATCTCATCCCTCCTTCTTCTTCACGAACGACTTCGCCTGGCCGCACCGTTATGAGGTCGGTGTCAAGCCGACCACCGGTCCTGTTCAATCGGTCGATGACGGCAATCTGCTTTGTTGGATATTTCTGGCTCAGTCGCAAAGCGCAATATAGCCCCGAAATGCCAGCCCCAACAATGGCAAAATCGACCTGCTTAGATTCGTCCAGGCTACTGAAATAGGTGATGGTCATATGGAATTTCCCTTTAGTTGGTTCAAGCGCGAGTGTGCTTCATTGAACAAATGACAGGCTCGGGGCCCCCAGCGGATTCTTCAGCGGCCTCTGTTGGTAGTTGGATTGGCGGCAGGCGCTTGTCTGGTGGAATGTCCTTTTCGCGTCGTAGCGTGTTGACTTGGATATGGGGCCACTTCGTCGTCTCGCCATTCGAGCCAAACATGAATTCGAAGTCCACAATCTGCTCGTACTGCAGCTGGTCGATGATCTTGCCAGTCTCAGGATCGACAATCTCCTCCAACCACATGCGAAAGCGCATCCGGGTGACCCGGCAGTAGCGCTCAATCATCACGTTGTTGATGGTGGCGCCTTGAACACCATTCTTGTGGAACGAGTCCAGCTCGATCAAATCGTATTTCTTGAAGTTCAGGCCCTCGTTGGCATCAATCAACTTCAGGTTAGGTTGAACCGTATATGGAAACTTGGCCCCAAATTGGTCATAGTTGAAAACCTTTTCGAAGTATGCTCGCCCGCTGTTGATGCCGCTCTCTCTAGGACCTCCGTGAGGCTTTTGCTTATCGCGAGAAAGCTTTGTCCAGTCCGGTTTAGCCCGCGACCCTTGTGTCAGGTCGGGGTCGGGGCCTTCCAGATTGATACCCATAGTTGGCGACACAGCGAGATATTGTGATTCCCATAGCTCAGCAATTTTGGGCGCCTTGTCGTCTTCGGATTCCTTAACGTTGCCGGTCAAGTGAATGGTAGTGCCGTGGGGAATTACTCCAGAGCGCGAGATCGTATAAGGCGGTATAAATTGGGGGCCGAGTTGTCCTGCCCCCAAGACAGGCTCAGCACCGTCCGTTTTCACTGATTCCGCATCTGATGGATGCTTGAACAGGTTTGGCGGGTTTTGGTAAGCGTTATTCGGATCCCATGGCATATGGTTGTCACCCATCCAGAGATACATTCCGTCCTCGAAGTGCTGGAGGGCGTTGTCGTTATCGATGATCGCAGTTTCGTACTTGACGGCGCCATTGAACTGTTCGTTCGATCCTGCACGATTGCGAACAGGGGCGTTGACTTGAGCGAACTTGAGTTGCTCTCTGTACTCCTGAGACTTGAAGTGGAAGACGCCAAAGACCGTCTCTGAGGATGTGCCGGGTGATGGCATGGGTGTAGTGTGTAGCCCAGTCGGACCATCTTTCCAGTTAACCCAGGTGCCATTGAGCTTCGACAGGATGCCGAATTGCGGCCCGCAGGGTAGTCCTTCTTTCCACTCTAGGTAGGGCTTCACGGAAGATGGTGTTGGTTCTTTAGTTTTAGACATTTTTGTCTCCGTTACTGTTGTTAGTACGCCCCGTCGGCCCTACGACTCTGTCCGGCAAACGCTTCACTCAGCGGCAATTGATAGCCGAGTGGGTTGCGATCGCCGCCGCGTATTGTTCAGCAGTCAAACTGAATGGCTGCTGCATTTTGCTATGCCGCTTTAAATTTCATCATCTTGATACTCTTAAGATCAATATCTTGTTTTGCATGCTATAAATCAAATTGATACTGTATTGCCAGCTAACTTTGCGCAGAGCGACCAACAGCTTTCGATTGTCGTAAAGCAATACACGGAGTTAACGTAATCTGAAGCCTTTATTATTATGTTGCATAGTTGATCGTGAAACTCCCAAGCTCTCTGCTGGTGCTCGTACACTAGTTCCATTGGGCTGCGTAATATAAAAATCTGAACCACTGAGTAAGTTGTTTGTAAAACCACTTAAAAAAACATCGGGTGAACGTCACAATGCGAAATCGACATAAGGAACTATATTTCCTGTAGTGTTGAAAAGTCATCTTTGTCGATATCCGCTGTTAGATTATCTGGCAACCAGCAGATAAAAGGCTCTGTCATATTTCTAGTTCTTAGAGCCGCAATAGCTTGTCAAAATTTCGACTTTAGGTAACGGCTTGCAAGATCGTCAGGGTCTGTGTGTTCTAAAAGCGCAGCCTTACTTATGGCTTGTCTGACGACACCAGGATGCAGATCAAAATCCTGGTTAATAAACCACAAATCACAGATAAAATTCGTAGTAAGACAGATGACTTATTTTTTCTGTTAGCGGCGCAGACACATAACGTTCATATCACAGGCGGCAAAAGCAGCGCTTTGGACTTACTATTACTGTGCTTGTTAGAAAAATCTAAAGTTACGAACGTTTTAGCATCGGCCAGCTCTTCAGACAATTGCCAAAACGTCTTACGCAGGATTGTGCTTCGCGCATGTTTTACAATGACTGTGACACCTAAAGCGTTCCGTCGCAAACTCGAGCGAGCTGATATGCTTCTGATTCCAGGATCCGCTTCAACGCCGACGATTTCCTTTAGTAGTGACATTTCCAATGTGATTTGATTTTGTAGAGCATCCACTAGTACTTGGTGTAAGTGTCAACCTAAAAGAAAGCGGAGTTATTTGCCGCTGCTCAACGGCAGTACCGTTAACAGCCGTGCTGTCCCAATTTTTTTCTTAGGTCTGCGTCCCGTTTTTCTTGATGCGTTTTAAAGGATCAGTCGAATGCTGATTTGGGTGGAATAAGCTATGCTGATGTGGCCAAAGAGACCGGCGCAGCACCAGCTTTTGACTAACCCTCAGCTTCCGGTACCGCAACTCCGACAACCGTGCTCTCGCGCACTGGCCGTACAGTGTCTTACTACGGCGCGTTACGCGCCGGTGAATAACCCCTGAGTTGTAATTCTTAAGCGACTAAGAGTTTGGTTAGCGTTTGTCATACGGTGATCCAGCATCAATGATGAATGCGTTTTTATCTCATTGTTAGATTCTGGGCTATCGGCAATATTTCGAAGCTCATGTGGGTCGGCATTCAAATCAAAGAACATTGGTGGCAGGCCACCGTTGAAATGCACATATTTGGCATTCTCGGTGCGCAATACCGCGTAGTTAGCCTGGGATGCTTTAAGGTCAAATTCAGTCTGATAATGTGTCGCTTGGCCAGGTTGTCCTAATTCTGCTTCCGAAAAAGCATGTGTGCGCCAGTTTTCCGGTCGGTGTCCCGACAGCAGGGGTAATAATGATGAACCATCGAAACAGCCCCATGGTTGATTGTCGGGGTCTGCGTCTATCCAGTCGACTAGCGTTGGCGCGATGTCGATCGATTCGGTGATTGAAGAAATGTGTTGT
>CALIMV010000035.1 GCA_938045275.1 uncultured Granulosicoccaceae bacterium | reverse complement strand
TGATACCACGTTTGAGAAATAACATAGCGGCTATAACCAATAGTAATAACTCTATACCGAAGGTCCAATGCATTATAAAGTTGGCAACCCACCATTGATGTACTGCAGGTACTTGAACAAACGTGAATGCTGTTGCCGAATACGGATGCAACCAATAAATCGTTCCGGTAATGGTATCCAGAATCAGATGCAGCATAATGGCTGAAAAAACGATCGACAGTATTCTGAATGCCTTTTTGTATTGAAATAACAGTGTAAGCGTTGCGCAAGTCAAATAAATTACCAGCCAATAAAATGGTGTATGACTCCAGTATTTATGATGGACGACCTGCTTCTCTCCTATCGTATAAAAATAGATAAGATCAAAATCCGGCAAAATACCGCCGACCAGGGCTGCAGATAGTATTACGCTCGTGCTGAGCTGCATAGATGGAAAAGTTTTACGTACGGCTTGCCCAAGCAAATAGGCGGCAGGCAGGTGGCCAATAAACATTTGCATTCTCCAGGTTGGTATTGGAGATATACAGGTAAATGCCTTTTAGAATGTGATCAACTATTTTGAATTATGACACTTTGCGCGTAAAGCTAAAGGTCGCGCTCAAATTATGTTTTGATATCTGATAAACGTTGATGAAAGTAGTAGCACAAGCCATCTGGAGCCACTACAAAGAACACATGAAATTTTTCACCGTCTCTTTCGTCTATTTGAAGATCGCCGACACTCACACCGGCAGCTTCAATCTCAGATTTCGCACGATGAATATCAGTTACCAGTACTGCAGCACCGTCCTGACTGGCATCTCCGCCATTAATCGCAAAGCCAATTCTAACGCCCTCTCTTTCTAATATTACCGTTGGCGTCGGGCTCTCTGTTCTTTCCACTTCCGTCATGCCAAAGGCTGTCGAATACCAACGAGCTGCTTCGTCAATATCCTTCACCGGCAAACTGAGCACACTTTGCTGATACGGATGGGCACTTACAAACAGCGACTGATTCATTGCCTAGCCTCACAATGGTTGATAACCTGCATCATTGTCTAATTTATCATTTTATTGAATGCACCATCCAAGTTTAGTGCTCAGCAACCTGTCTTACCTTTATGACAAAAGCGCCAGTCAGGCAAGACAGAGGAAATCGTCAATTTAGACTGACTTTCCAAATACACGAAAAATTTGCGAGCTAAAATTCAGTTCGAGTAAAATACCTGTTACTAAAAATAAATAATTATGCAGTTTCAAGCTACGCGATTTCAATATTCTCTTAGCAGTTGTGAAAATACTGATCGTCAACTTGCAAAACGAGTTGTAAAAAGCACTTTTTTATTAGTCACTACGAGTCATACAAATGATTGAACGTGTTGCAGTTTTAGGCGCAGGTGGTTTAGGCGCAGTCTATGCCAATATCTTTCACCAAGCCGGTATTACTACAAAGCTAGTGGCCAAAGGAAATCGCTATGAGCGACTCCAGCGAGACGGAGTTTATATTAACGATGTTCAATATAAAGTCCCGGTTCTCGATGCCGCACAGCCAGACATAGAGTACAAAGCAGACCTCATCATTGTTGCTACTAAATACCATCACCTGGCCTCTGCACTACCCGATCTGGCTAACATTGTCGGTCCGGATACCATTTTTATATCTCTACTCAATGGGCTCACTAGCGAAGATATCATCGGTGAGATGTATGGTCGGGAGAAAACGCTCCTATCCATAGCCATGAATTTAGATGCTCGCAGGGAAGGAAATCAAATATTCCACTCACGGCCTCCTCTTCTCATTTTTGGCGAGAAAAATAACGCCAGTACAAGTGCCAAGGTACAAGCCGTACAGGATGTTCTGGACAGAGCCAATATCACCCACCAAACCCCTGAAGATATGTATCGTATGGTTTGGTGGAAATTTATGGTGAATGTAGGAATGAACCAATCCTCGGCTGTTACCGGCGCGACCTACGGTCGATATAAAATCGAGCCGGAACTCCGCTGGCTGAAGGAAGCGCTCATGCTCGAAGTCATTGAGGTTGCGCAGGCAGAAGGGGTCGACTTGAAAAAAGAAGACGCTACCAGCTTCTACAAAACACTGGATATTATCGCTGAAGACGGAAAAACTTCAATGCTGCAAGATATCGAAGCGTCGCGTAAAACCGAGATTGACATGTTTGCTCCCGTTGTTATCGAATTAGGGGATAAACATGGGATACCGACACCGGTAAACCGGACAATTTTAAGTGTCATTGTTTCACTGGAAAAACAGTACTGCAGTTAGTCTATTGGTACACTTCTACAGATTCACTGATGAACAGGGGGATTACAAGAATTACTACGGTAATCGTAAACCATCTGATATGTTTACATTTGGCTATTAAACTGAAGAGGCAGAAAAGCTTGCCATCATTGCTTTGACATTGCTAATTTAAATCCAAGACCTATTAACAAAACGCCCAGACAGCGATCCAGCCAACGCCCGATACGAACAGAGCTTCTAACTCGATGAGATAGTCGGTCTGCAATAATAATCATTGGCGGCTCTACAATTCCAGATACAACAACGACTAGAATGCCATGAAGTAATAGCTGCAATGCTGCTGGACCTTCACCGGTTACAACAAATTGCGGTAAAAACGCTAGAAAAAACAGAGCCACTTTCGGGTTAAGTAGACAAACTAAAAACCCTTGATTAAATATTGTATTTTTTGAAACAACAGACTCAAATTCAGCAGTATCGTCTGGCAAAATAGCCGCACCCCTTGATCGCAGTGCCTGATACCCAAGCCAAATCAAATAAATTGCACCGGCCCATTTCATGACTATGAAAGCACTGGCTGAGGTTAGCAGGATTGCCGACAGGCCAAAGGCTGCGAACACTGCGTAGCACGCAGTGGCTAGCCACATTCCGAGTAGTGCAGCGAATCCAAAAGCCCGACCTCTTTTGATAGTTTGGCCGAGCATAAAAGCCATGTCAGGCCCAGGTGACAAATTCAGCAGTATTGTCGCTGAAACAAATGTCACCCAGTGCATTAAGCTGTAATCAAACATCGGTATTCCGGTTACCCTGTAGGCTTGAACGGGAAATTACTTCTTTGTTGTTTAATAAGTAAGTTTTATGAATTTTATCGTACTTTCTTAAATACACCTGCGCCCTCGGAGTCGCGTTATGAAGAAATTCATCCGGCCCTCTAACGAGCATACCTATGTTTTTCATTTCCACTGGGTCACATAAATTGCCATTAACTCTAACCAGGTCAGCACCCCAGCCTGAGTAGGCATTTTCATACTGCCGCCAGTAAAATGCCAACAACCGAGATTTTCTTACATACCCCCGGTAGTCAAATGTAGAAAAACCATCGGTAACAAATACATGATTACCCCTGTAACCATCATGTGGTTTTATCCAGACCGCATAGAAACCACTCTCGCTGAAGCGAGCAAGATGCTCGTGGGCGAGAATGTGACAAGCGCCATGACCAAAAAATGCTCGATCTGAAAGATTCCAACGCTTTACCGCATCTTGCTTGGTTCCAGGTTTTGGAAGAAACATCTAAATACCTGTTGTGCGTTTGTTCTTAAACTGATTGCCGAAAGCACTTCTTTCTATCAAAACCTATTGGCAAATTCACTCAAACGAATAACCAATAAAAATCTGAGGGTAATAATCGAGTGAACCTCCCCTGACTACTGATTCACCCAGAAGAGTATCTTCAATTGGACTAAATAGGTGGTTAACGGTTACGGAAAACCGCCAATACAATTCATCTATACCCAGTATTTCATCGCCTAAGTATGACAGGGCGAAGCCGGCTGTTGCGGTTGTGTTTGCTACAAATTCATCTAATTGGGTATGGGAATACTTCGTATCATGGTATCCAATGGATGGTGATACATAAAAGCTTTTCCAAAAGGGATAATCGTAATATATATCTACCCCTCGCCATAAACCTTCTACATTTTCTCCGTCTACCGCAGAAGCTTCATTACTCGAAAGATGTCGCTCCGACAAGGCTACATTTAAATAGCTAACGCGTACAGAATGTTTGTTATCAAAATTATAGCCAATCTCACCAGCAAAGTTTTTGAAATCGTTAAA
>CALIMV010000034.1 GCA_938045275.1 uncultured Granulosicoccaceae bacterium | reverse complement strand
ACTACGGTACTGGCTGTTGCCCTTGACTTTGACAGTAGCTTAGTCGTAAGCAGGATTGACCGTTTTCCCAACCCCAATCAACATTGCTATTGGTGCATAGCGGGTACGTTGTATGCCCGTACCATAAACACCCTGTGTAGTTGCCGCCAGTGGTATCGTCGTCACTGCCAGTGTTGTCACCACAATTTCCATCAAGAAATTTCTGACCTACTTCCTGCCCAATTTCTCGTAGCCCTTTACCTGAAAAATGTGTATCGTCGTAACCACCCCAAGGAGTGACTCCTACAATCTCCTTGTTCTCACCTCTGGTAGTACACGTATTTGCATAAGTATTCGCATCTGTGTCTAAAGCTCGAATAATATTATCGTTTATACGTGTTTCGTTCTTGGTTGTGGTGGATATAAAATCGGTATTGGTGTTAAACCAAGGTGTGCCAATATTTTCAGATAATTCCTGAATAAAAGCATCTCGGCTTTGTTGATACCGTTGATCGTTGGTCACACCATTAAATTGATGACTTTCGCCCTGCATCCACCAAAACAGCTCAACCTTATTGACACCGCTGTTTAGCCAGCTAATAGCGTTATTAACCCGATCCCGAATATCGTAGAACCCAGCTTTTGGTCCGGCATCGTACCAATAATCTATGCCTCTATCGTTAGTGCCAGTCGGGATAATACCAATAGTTTCATTCGGTCTGGCAGCAGCAATGGTTCTGGCGATATGGAATCCAGCATGGCTTTGTTCTGGCTTGCTTTCAGGCGTCCATCTGTCATTTTTATTCCAGTTGTTTTGTGCCGCCAAATCCGCTCTTACGAACTTGCCTTGATAATCTAACCAGACATAAACATTGTTCAAAGGTGCTTCGGTGTTACCGTTATTATTGTTGACTCGAGAATGACTTCCAACAGCATTAGATTGACCCGCAGTAACCACAAGCATGGTTATATCATTGCGAGGGTCTCCAGTTCCTCCGGAAGTGGTGTCGTCATCGTCGTTGCTTGAATCACCCATTACGCAAGACTCGTACCCCGCACCAAAGTCTTCCCAACCCCATCCATCATTGTCATAGTCACTATCGTAGGTACAAGTAGGCGCAGCAATAGCTGTTCCGGCTAAAGTAAACATACAGGCCCCAACAAATAAACCTATAACCGCATTATGCGTTCTCAGTTTGATCATAGTAGCTCCAGGAATTGACAGAAAATTGCGACAATAAAGAGATGAAAGACGAACCATTCGCAAGATCAGACTACGTGATCAGATGCACAGTTGCAGCAATGTCGACAGCAACAATTGTAAACGAAAGCACTAGCCTCAAACGAATAACCATTACTCGCTCATGTATTTGAGTTGGCCTTAAATTCTTAAAGCCCAATGTTTCGTCGTCTGTTGGGAGTATCTACAACGGCTCTGTAGCAAATCCGTCTAAGGGCGATCCTCCTGATTCCCCCGACCCGATCCCAGACCCTCCGGAAAAGGACCCTCTTCCACCAAATGAGGAGGGCCTTGATCCTGATAAAGACAGGGATAGTGACGAAGACGATGATCGTGATGTAGATAGCCCGATTGATAACTTATAATGGATGGAGATATGAAACGGTTAAAATATTAGTTTTAACTACGCATTCTTTTTCCATGGTTTCGAGTTATTGGAAATTCAATAAAAACCTTGGACTCTGAGCTCGAAGGCCATCTAAATCTTGAAGATGTGGTAGGTGAAGTCACACTTGACAAAGTGAGTGTCTGCAATGTGCTAACGCTGCTAAGGCCGGAAGCCAGTCCGCTATTCAAGCAATTCCATGCTGAAACTTTATGGAAGCATCTTACAACCGCACCACTTATAAAAATCATGTTTTTACGGTGCGTATCTCTTCGTGGTCAATTATTTCACACATTAATTATGACATGGTAATCCGCACATCAAGTCATTTGCGCGTAAAGATATAGTTTATCGAGCCTGTCTAAAGCTATTATGTTACGTGGATTGCTTTTATGATTTCCCTGCATGTGAATAGGTAAACAGCAGTTAAAAACATGATGAAAATAAAAGGTTACACGATACGCACGCCCTATCTCACCGTCTTAGCATTGCTACTGTTAAGCCTTCAGTCGTGCGGCTCTTCCGGCTCAGATTCGAGCGCGAACTCCGCCAATACACCGTTTATGCCCCCCATAGATGCTGCGTCTCTAAGAAACGCATTGTTGACTGGTTCCTCTACTGCCGACACCTCTCAGAGCTGGGAGTGTGTATTAAGCGATAACGCCACCCAATTATCATACCGACTTATAGCCGATGGGACGGGCGTAGAGATTGATAAAAACAATTTAAATAATCAGTCTGACTTTACCTGGCGGGCGACAAGCGCGAATACAGTGACTACCACAGTAAGTTCGTCAGGCATGCAGGTCACATTCACAGACATTCGCTTTACTGATCAAAACAACATGAGTCTTTTAGTCGCTGAAAGTTCTACTATGTTGAATTGCGTACGCGTAAATTTCGAACCTACAATGCCTGCCACGACTACCGGTAATAATTCGTTGTCTTACGGTGGCGTAGTTTATGGGTTGACGCATGGGTTTGAGGAACAATTTTCATTTAGGCCAGTACAACGAGGCGATACACACAGTGCTAGTAATTTTGATGTTGCCGACGCGAAATTCGAACTCGTAACTATACTCGCTAACGGCTTAACCCCAACTCTGACAATCTGGCGGCCCAACGATGCCAATGTCTGGTTGCGAGCGACACTGCGTCACCCGGGTGAGGAGCGATTTACATCTGCAATATTTAGCTATGAGCCCAATTCAGTTGATGAGAATGGACCGTCTGTTGCGGGTAGGTCCTTCTTTAACGAAGGCAGCTTCGGAATCGACATTAATCAAAACGGTTCTATCGAAAGCGAAGATGGTGAATTCATTGACATAACTGCAGGCACCATTAGCGTTGAGAGACTGCTTGGAAACAACGCTCGAATGAGCTTTGATGTAACCTTGGCTAACGGTGAAAACGTCAACGGTGAGTTTCAAGGATTGTTTGTGCTGTTTGAAAACTAATATGTGTGATTCAGATGTATCGGTTTTCTGCGTCGAAAATTGTCTTCCAATTCTTACCCAGAGCAGTCATTGAGAGTATTCGATAGCTTACTATTGCTAAGTTCAATGAGGATGTAGAAACCATCATGTCCACCACAAAAGAGCACGATGCCCAAATCGCCAAATTAACATTTGCGGAAGTCTATCCGCACTATGTTACGAAGGTTGAAAAGAAAGGCCGAACTACAGAAAAACTGCATGAAGTCATCAATTGGTTGACCGGATTTAACGATAAAGAGTTACAGAAGATAGTGGATAAAGAGGTTACGTTTAATGAATTCTTTGCTAAGGCGAAGATTAACCCCAATGCAAAACTGATCACCGGATCAATCTGCGGTTATCGTATAGAGGATATAAAAACACCGTTAACTCGACAAGTCAGGTATCTGGACAAACTTGTAGACGAGCTCGCCAAGGGTCGTAAAATGGAAAATATTCTGCGCTCCGGATAGTGGTAGCGCTGATTTGGGAGTTCCGGTTTGTCAGATACCCTGGTGCCTGCTGGTTCACTCAACGCAAAGCTGTTGAATGCCCGCTACACTTTATATAGTGATAGCTTCAACGTACGTAGTTTCAAATTCCAGTTTTCCAACTCGGTAAATCTCATTTTTCCCAGGCAACGGACACACGAAGTAGTCTCCCTCTTCAACATACTGTTCAGCTGGCCAGGTTGGATTTATGAAAAACGTGACACCGACTCCTAAGAATGTGGTGATCTCGTGGTTTATCTGTATAGCCAGCGACTTGCCAGTGGCTTCATAAGCTTGAAACTCGTTATTCAGTGCTGATTCAATTTCATATCGCTGTTCAAATATTTCCATTCTGACTATGTAAAGCTCTTTTGCATTAGTGTCATTCCTGACAACGACATCTCTTTTGCCCGCACAAAAACTGGTTTCCTCTCCTGCGCTGGTAATAGACGTAATTTCTTCCCCCTCCAGCGCCAGGCGAGCCTCTACTGAGCCCACTTTTCGATACTCGTTTTCAGGCTGATCAACAATTGGAAATACTTTGGACATCAGTAACTCCTGTGATACTGGAAGCAACAATTGAATCTCTCGACAAATTCCGATAAATTCAGCAACACAAACCTCTGATTCTGCATCGTGCAACAGCAGCTCAAGTTCTGCATCCACACTGATGCCCATCAGACTCAACAAGTCGGTCAACAGACCCATCAGCTTCCAGTTTGACCACGACTGAGCAAGCACTCGGTCCGCATACTCTCTTGCTCGCTCTGCATCTTTTTTATAAAACGCGTGAATGAGCAGCGTTGGATAGAGCCACTCATCCTGAACGTTAACATCAGCTGCGCGCCGACAAGCTGCATGTAGCAACGCACTCACTTTGGCAGCCTCAGCAGCGTCGGATTGCCGATTTCGCTGTACTAACATGATTAATAGCTTGTGAGAACAATAGTAATCGTTTAGATCGATGGCCATGCCATCGCGAAACGCCTGAATTGCCGAATGTAGGTAACGTGTGCGATCTTTTGTACTACCACCAACCGATAAGTGTCTGTACATGCCGCCAAGGTTGCCTAATCGGAGACACGACTTACCGTCACGCTTGACTACTTCCTCCAGTATCGCTATGGCTTCAGTCAGTTTCCCACCCATACTCAAACCAAGTGCTTTTTGCTCCTGAAAATGGGCATCAAGTCGCACAGAATCAGGTAGACCATCCACTGTTGATACTAGACTTGTCCAATTCAGATTATCTCGAACTGCGTCAATCAGTTCTTTCAGCGCAAAACCAGGCAACTGCTCCAGGTATTGAGCAGAGCACATCGCACGCAGCGGTTCCTTCTCACCTTTGCCTGCGTTCAGGCGAGCGCTATTAAGCTGCGTGTCGAATTCAAATAATACGGCGGTACGTTCTCGTAACTGCGCCTCTGCTGCTTCAAGATCATCAATTTGCCTGACCAGCTCGTAAACTGGTCCGGTCGCATTGGAGAACTGAGGAATGGCGCCCACCAAGACAGTCTGGATTTTTTGATAGTCCTCTACCGTTGGTGTGTTGGAATCTAAAGGATAACGAATTTGTGTAATCTGTTTTAGATCAAACAGCGGTCGCGCCCAATCAGCATTGATCAGCACACATCCCGATTCTCTGGCTGCATGTCGGATGCCCGCTTCGTAATACACATTCCCGTTTGCAATGCTGATATCGGCCAGAACAAGATCGGCATGCACAAGCGCGTTGAGCATGTCCTTAACGATGACAGACCCCGTTTGCTCATCGGCTCTTAGCGGCATGTATCCCAGCTGTTGCAATGCCGGCTTTACTGCACATTCCCAAAGCTCATCAAAATTAACTTGCTCCGGGCCTTTTCCCAGCTCTAATCCAGTG
>CALIMV010000033.1 GCA_938045275.1 uncultured Granulosicoccaceae bacterium | reverse complement strand
CTTTGCCCAGCTTTGGCGCTGCTTTACCAGCTGCGACAACAGAGTCGGAAACGTCGGTTATGTCGGTCGGCTCGATAGAATCGGCTGCCCCACCGCTTGGGGCTGTGTCGGCATTAAAACCTGATAATGAACCACAAACGGTCGCTGAGCCCGTGTTGCCAGCCAATGAACCCAACCCGGATGCAGAACCTTTGCCCCCGTCGGCGGCAAGCGGCGCCGCCTTTTGTGAAGGCCTGTTTTCAAACGCAAACTCGGTTGTGGTTCCGCCATTGTCGAAGCCTGACTATTTACAACAATACAGTGACCCAGTATTTGGTGCACTTGTAACCAGAATTACGGATGGTGTATTTGGTGAAGTGAATAAGCCTGCCTACAGCACCATGCAAGCATGGAATGCCGATGAATCATTGCTGATGTTGTACCGTACCGGCGTTAGTGGTGCAGGCCATAAGCTACACAATGGCCATACTTACGAATTTATTCAAGATCTTGATATTTCTCCAAGTGACCTGGAGCAGGTATTTTGGAGCAGAACCAATCCCGATGTGTTCTTCTATATCAGTAAACGATCTGGCGACTATGGAAAACTTAAACAGTTTAATGTCAGTCGCAATCAATCGTTTGAGCTCGCTGATTTCAGTGCCCAATGTGGGTCGAACCTGCCCCATGCTGGCAACGATGTGCAAATGCACGCGCTCAATGATGATCTGTTTGGTTTTACTTGTCAGCAAGAAGACGGGGGGCAGATAATGTTTTCGTACCGCCTAAGCACAAATGACATTGTCACAACGCCAGTTGGCTCGGGTACCAGATGGCAGTCTGGTAGTGCGCCAGCGGTTGCAGCAAGCGGAAACCGTTTTTGGCATCAGGGTGCGGTTATAGATGCCGATTTATCCACCGTTAATTTTGAACTGGATCTTGGCAACGCTCAGGAACATTCCAGTATGGGTGAGACACATGATGGGCAGGATGCGTATTATCAAGTCAGTTTTAATGCCAGCCCTAATGGGTGCAATGGAGATTTGTATAGCGGTGTTGGCCATCTCGTGGAACATAATCTGGAGACCGGTGAGTGTCGTAATATCATTTCTCAGGAACAAGGCTATCCTTACACTACCAGTAGCACGCATGTGTCGGCGCTGGCGATCGATAAACCTGAAAGGGTGGCAATGTCCAGTATTGGGCGTAGCAGTCAACTGCCGCTTTTTACAAACGGGCTTGCAGCACCGGCTTTATTTTCCGAAATCTATCTGGCGCAAACGACGCCCGATGACACCGTCGTTTGCCGTCTTGCGCATCATCGTTCCTATGGGAAATCTGCCACCAATGGCGGTTATGAACCATACTTTGGTGAACCGCACGCCACCATAAGCCCGTCGGGTACGCGCATCCTGTTCGGGTCGGACTGGTACGACTCGGGCACTGTGGACAGTTACGTGGTTGAGTTACCTGACTATTCGGCACCGTAGTTAATGTAAATCGTACAGCCAATTTGTTATACATCGTGGCTGTGAGGGGTTCAGGGGATAGGTATATCGGTCGCTGTACAGCTACGTGCGACGGGTCGTATTTTGTTAGACTTGTCTGCCTAAATAGTTGTGAATCAATCACCTGCTAAGTGACTGATGCAATCCTTTACCTTTAATTGGAGCCCGCCCTATGCTGTTTTCCGGCAACACGCAAACACTTGCGCTGCGTGAGAATGTGCTTGAACTGATTTTCGACAGCCAGTCGAGCAAAGTAAACGTGCTCAACAAGGAGGCGTTGGCAGAACTTGGCGATGTGGTGACACTGCTGGAGCAACACAAAGATGCTTCAGGGCTAATCGTCAGTAGCGCTAAAAGTAGCTTTATTGTCGGGGCTGATATCACTGAGTTTTTGGGCTATTTCAGTGCACCCGATAAAGAGCTTGGCGATATGCTTAATCGCGTTAATGACCTTTTCAATCGTATTGAAGATCTGCCATACCCAACCGTTTCACTGATCAATGGCGATGCGCAAGGTGGCGGGTTCGAGATTTGTCTGGCCACCGATTTCCGTTTGGCAGAATCAGGTGCAAAAGTGGGTTTGCCAGAAGTGAAGCTCGGCATCATGCCGGGTTGGGGAGGTTCTGTGCGTTTGCCTCGCCTTATCGGCATCGACAATGCGGTGGAATGGATGTGTACCGGTTCTGTTAAACGTGCGCCAGCGGCACTGAAAGAAGGCGCTGTTGATGCTGTGGTAACGGCTGATCAGTTAGCACCCGGCGCGCAATCATTATTTGCGCAATGTGCCGATGGAAAAATTGATATTAACAAACGTCGTGCGTTGAAAAAAAGCCCGCTCACACTGTCGCCTCTGGAACTGGGCATGGCTTACCAGTCTGCATTGGGTGTAGTCGGTGCTAAAGCCGGGCCTCATTACCCATCGCCGGTTACCATCATCGAAACGATCAAATCTCACGCGGGTTTGTCTCGTGATGAAGCGTTGCCAATGGAATCGGCAAGCTTTGTAAAGCTTGCTAAAACCGATGTGGCAGAGAGCCTTGTTGGCATTTTCTTGAAAGACCAGCATTTGAATCGTATTGCCAAGAAGCACATGGCCGCTGCCGGAAAAGTTGAACAAGCTGCTGTACTGGGTGCTGGCATTATGGGCGGTGGCGTTGCTTATCAGTCTGCGTCCAACGGTGTACCGATTGTGATGAAAGACATTGAGCAAAGTGCACTTGATGCCGGGCTTGACGAGGTGGGTAATCTGCTGAATAAACAACTCACGCGCGGCAAGATAAAGCCTGCCGGTATGGCCGATGTGCTTAATGCTATTCAACCGGCTTTGAGTTACGGCGAATTCAACGATGTTAATCTGGTGGTTGAGGCCGTTGTTGAGAACCCGAAGATTAAGCAATCGGTGTTGGCAGAGGTAGAACAAAACGTCAGTGACGACACCATAATAACGACCAATACGTCAACGATTTCGGTTAATTTGTTATCCAGTGCGTTAAAACGCCCGGAAAATTTCTGTGGCATGCATTTTTTCAATCCGGTTCATCGCATGCCTTTGGTTGAAGTTATCCGGGCTGATTCATCGTCAGAAAAAGCCATTGCTACTACTGTGGCCTACGCAAAGGCGATGCGAAAAACACCGATAGTGGTTAATGATTGCCCCGGTTTTTTGGTAAATCGTATTCTGTTTGCCTACTTCAGTGGCTTTGATAAATTAATTGCAGATGGTGGTAACCCCCAGCAAATTGACAAAGCCATGGAAAAGTTTGGTTGGCCGATGGGGCCTGCGTACCTGTTGGACGTGGTTGGTCTGGATACCGGTAAGCATGCAGCAGCCGTTATGGCAGAGGGCTTTCCTGACAGAATGTCTAGCGGAGAAGGCAGCGTTATTGATGCAATGTATAACGCCAAGCGATACGGCCAGAAGAACGGTATTGGTTTTTACAAATACGAGCTTGATCGCAAAGGCAAACCCAAGAAGCTGCCCGACCCTGATGGCGATGCAGTTGTGCATTCAGTTCAACCATCTGGTCAAAAAGAATTTGAAACCAGCGAAATCATAGAGCGTTTGATGATTCCGCTGAGTATTGAAACTGCTCGCTGTGTTGAAGACAACATTGTCGGCTCGCCTGCCGAAGCTGATATGGGGCTGGTCTATGGTGTTGGCTTCCCGCCGTTTAAAGGTGGGGCACTGCACCATGTCGATAAGTTGGGGTTAGCGAAATTTTGTGCCAGTGCAGACAAATACGAAGCCCTGGGTCCTTTGTATCACCCAACAGACAGCATGCGCGAGATGGCGAAAAACAACACAGGCTTTTATGCAACACATACATCAGCGGCAAAAGGGGATAAGTCATGAGTTTCGATGATAAAGATGTTGTCATTATTGACGGTGTACGCTCGCCCATGTGCCGCTCCAAAGGCGGTGGCTTTAAAAACGTTCGTGCAGAAAACTTGTCTGCGGCACTGGTGGCAGCCTTGTTCGAACGAAATCCGGATGCTGATATCAATGAGGTTGAAGATGTTGTCTGGGGATGTGTCAATCAAACCTTGGAGCAAGGTTTTAATGTGGCGCGTGCAGTGGGGTTAATGGCTGGCGTGCCAATATCCGCCGGCGCGCAAACGGTGAGTCGTTTGTGTGGTTCATCAATGAGTGCTTTGCACATCGCTGCACAAAGTATTATGAGTGACTATGGTGATGTGTTTGTGGTGGGTGGCGTAGAACATATGCAGCATGTGCCCATGATGCATGGTATCGACATTAACCCGGCAATGAGTCGTTATATGGCTAAGGGTTCCATGATGATGGGTTTAACTGCCGAGATGCTAAGCCAATTGCATAAGGTCTCACGTGAACAACAGGATGAATTTGCACTTCGTTCGCACAAGCGAGCATTCGCTGCCATGAAAGAGGGGCGTTTCGACAACGAAATTGTGCCGATTGAAGGTCATGACGAGAACGGCATGTTTTCTGTCATCGTGCATGATGAGGTTATTCGTGAAGATGCCTCACTTGAAGCATTGGCTTCGTTACGTCCAGCGTTTGTTCCAGGTTCAGGTACAGTAACCGCAGGTTCATCATCGGCTATTTCTGATGGTGCATCGGCCATGTTGGTTATGTCTGGAAAAAAAGCTAAAGAACGTGGTTTAAAGCCAATTGCTCGAATGAAAAGTATGGCGGTGAGCGGTTGTGACCCTGCAACAATGGGTTATGGTCCGGTGCCAGCTTCTAAAAAAGCATTAAAGCGAGCAGGCATGAGTGTCAGTGACATGGATCATGTGGAGCTCAATGAGGCATTTGCAGCACAATCAATTCCCGTGTTAAAAGACCTTGGTTTGCTCGACGAGCTGGACAACAAAGTTAATTTGAATGGGGGCGCTATTGCGTTAGGTCACCCATTGGGTTGTTCTGGTACGCGAATCTGTACCACATTGCTAAATGTTATGCAGCAAAATGATAGCCAATTCGGTTTGGCGACCATGTGCAT
>CALIMV010000032.1 GCA_938045275.1 uncultured Granulosicoccaceae bacterium | reverse complement strand
GGATTGTTATCTGACAAGAGGCGGGCGAGGCGATTGTGCTCTCGAACGAACAGCGTGTGCATAGCCGCCAATCCCACTTGTTCGTTGACTCTAATATCGCCAGCCAAAAACAGTGCAGTTGGATCGGGAACTGGACCATTCGCGTTAACAAGTGATTCTGTATTGAACGGAAGTAAGTTGCCTGAGCTGGTTTTTAAAAATGGACTGTCAGGTCCAACCCTAAGTGCAGCGGCTCTGTCATCTGTTGACCCATACACCATTGAACCATCAATCCAGCTACTGATTTCATTTTCCTGTTCACGCACATTGGTGGCATCGGTACCAGTATCCGGATCAAACAAAGCTCGATTAAATGGGATAACTGCCGTGCCGGAACCGGCAGGGTCGAAGTAGCGATCGCCAGTTGGTACGGAAATATCGTGTGGGTCATCCGCACTGCCATCGGTTAAATCGATATCGTGATCTATAAATTGCCCCCATTGCCAGTTGAAGTCGCTGGTGCCGAACGGGTTAGGGATATTTTCGCCGGCTTCCTGGTTGACTATGGTATTGCTAATTTCTCGAGCCCCGGCTTTATCGGTGTACACCATGCTGGACACCCCATCGCTATAGTTCGCAGCACCGATTCGCTGCAAATGTGAAAAAGTAGACCCCCATTCAGGAAATGCCTGGTTGTTATCGCTACCGTCAAAACTTCGTACCTCGGTATTGTCCACCATCAACGGACCACGAGGTCGGTTTTGCTCTCTTTGACCGCGCGCATTATTACGCCGGTCATCTCCGTTATCGGGAATTCCCTGCGGAGAGCGATTATTGTTGCGCTGATTGTTGTTACCGCCGTTATTGCTGTTATTGCCGTTGTTATCGTTGTTGTCGTTGTCGTTGTCGTTGTCGTTGTCGTTGTCGTTGTTGTTAGCATCGACAGCGCTATTAGTGAGACCTTGCCGGTCAACATCGGCCGTTCCATCCGTCGCGATTACTTGGCTGGTTTCCACGGCATTAACGGATTGTGCATTGTCGCTTATACCTTCGCTGTTGCCACAGGCAGATATACCACTGACAAGCAGTAAAACAACATAAGTTTTTTGTGATCTTTTCATGTTCAGTAATCTCTTTTCGTAGTTCATCAAGTGTTGTGTGCTTTGTCAGTTCTCACGCCGTTTGCGACAATGAGAGTTGTGTGTACTTGAAAAGAACAACGCGAAAGAGCTTATATGGTTGACAGCAACTAAAACATTGACTGGCTATGCAGTCAGCTGGTAGTTAAGGTTGATGGGTGTGCAGCATGACGAAACTGCAGAAAGAATTAGTGTTGTATATCGGTGCCCAAATTCAACCAACGGTTGAATCTGGTTTGGTAGGTGTTATCGATGAATCTGGCTCAGGCGCTATCTATATTGATGGCTGTTCCTGGCAATAAAGCCTAATGTGAAACCATAATGATAAGAGCTATCTTTTCGAATTTTCTCGCCCGCCAGACTGACCTTGATTACCGCGACTATTATTGGAAGAGCGTTTTGATGATTGCCCGTTTCTATTTGATTCGCCTTTGTTGTTTCTGTCGCCTGAGCCGCGATTCTCATTAAATTGTCTTTTGAGTTCCTCGCGCTCGCTTGCCGGTTTGTTGTTAAATTCTCTGTACAGCTCTCGCAGCTTTGCTTTTTTTTCGTCATCCATATTCTGAAAGCGTCTGAACTGACTGCGCAAATTTTCGCGATCTGCCTCGTTTAAAGCCTGATAGCGAGAGAATTGCTGCTGAGTACGAAGCTTTGCTGCGCTGTCTAACGATTCCCAACGATTAAGGCCAGCAACAATGTTGTCTCTTCGCGTCTCACTAAGACTGTCCCAGCTACTTTGTAATTGCTGTAGTTTCTCTTGCTGGTCGCTCGACAGTTCACTCCAAAGCGGAGCAGCAAAAACGTTGCCTGCAATCAAGAACATGCAAACGGCTGTGATTGGCATGAATTGGTTCATAGTGACTTTGTTCGGTTCATTGTGACTTTTCCTCAGGTTTTTGCTCCGAGTTTTCACGAGATTCCAGGAGTTTGTCGATATCGACGCCTAATGCTTCGACGTCAGCTGTTTCACCCAACCACTCAAGAAAAGCCATGTCTAGCGGTTCTTCGGTTGCCAAGGCTAGCGTTGAAAACATCAACATTAAGAAAATAACACTCGATTTCTGCATGCTTACCCAGCGTTGTTTTCCATCCATTCAAGAAATTCTACCGCTTGATAGAATTCGATGTCATCACTGGCGCTTAGCAGGTTAAGGTCTTCCATTAATGTTTGCTGAGTCATATTATTCTCTAGCACTACTTCTGTAAGCTCGGTGGTTTGTGTCGTGCTTGTTGGCAACAACTGCAGGCTGACGAAAATCGCGACAGCCAATACAGCAGTGCTGCCAAGTGCGGTTGTCCAGTTGAACCAGGAAAAAATTGAGTTAGCCGTTGATTTGTCAGTGTGTTCCAGGGCTAAGGCGCGATGTCTTGCTGCGCTCAATTTACTGGTGACTGTGTAATCCAGGTTATCTGCCTGTTTATCGAGGTGATTTCGCAGTGAATCTGCTATCCAATGATTACTGTCTACATCTGACTCGCTACTACTTATGGCGTTATCGCTCAACGAGCTATTGCTAGCGAGTTTTTCATCTGTTGGTCGGTCGCTCATTGTGGCTTGAACTCCTGCAGGTGTTCGCGCATTTGATGTACAGCTCGCGACAAATGCGTTTTTACTGAACCTTCTGATATGTCCATGGCAACTGCCGTCTCTTTTACGCTCAAGCCTTGCCACAGTCTTAATACCAGTGCTTGTTGCTGCTTGAATGACAGCTTGGCAAGCGCCAATTCCATAGCGTTACTCAGCTCGGAAGAGTCGGCAATATTATCCGGACCAAACTCATCAGAAGCAAGTTGATCTACCGCTTCGGTACCAGGCTCGTCTTCGACATTATCATTACCAAACCATTGTGCCAACCGGCCAAAGCCTCGTTTGCGATGCTGATCGGTAATTCGATTGTTCAGCACCTTAAAAAATAACGGCGCCCATTGCTCTGAAGGCTTGTTTGAATAACTTTTAACCATGTTGAACATGCTGTCCTGCACAATATCCAAAGCATTGTGCTGATCTCGGCAAGCAGCCAAGGCAATGACATACGCACGCTTTTCAACCGAGGCTAAAAAACCATCCATGCTTTGTTGAGCAGATTGATCTGAGTCGGCATCTGCAGAAAATACGTCGTTCAAATTTAAGTCTTGCCCGAGACTAAAGGATTGCATATTACAGTCTAGGCGATATCGAGCCAGAACGTATCAGCCCGCTATCGTCTACTCCTTATTAGTTGCATTTAGTTACCTGGTTAGCCCTGAAGTCCATTCTCATGCCGTCTAGTTCCTATTAAGTTCTGAACTTGTATGGACAAAACTTCACCATAGAAGACTTAACGCAAGACTCCAAATTCGGTTGACAATACCTGGCTAAAGGCCCGACAGGCGGTGTTTTTGTCCGAAATTGGTGATTTTGACAGGGGTAACTTTGTGGATTTTATGAAAAAGGTCGAACGCCGCTTCTGCATTCGTCTCCGCCATACAGAATTTAGCGAGTGCTTTTTTGGCTTTTGGTTGAGCTGATGTGGGCAGCTTGTTTAGCACATTCGCTGTCTTATGGGCCCCAGTGTCGCTTTTTTGGAAGCACAGCTATGCATTTTCTGACTGACTCAAGGCTATTCGGGTTGGTATAGTGTCAATGTCGGAGCTGCATCAGGTGAACTCTGCTAGTTTTACACCGTTTGGTTGATTCGTATCGTTGCATTGAGCGAAGCCTGTTTTGTTTACCCCGTAACTCAACAGCGCGGGAACAGTCTCAAAAGCTGTTATAAAAACCTGATACGTAATAGCCAGTCGCATTTGAACGTACTAGAGTCGATGAGTTAATTGTTTTATGAGAATAGCCATATTCACTGATCTTGATGGCTCTCTGCTTGATCATGATACCTACGACTTTAAACCAGCCGTCCCAGCAATAACAAAGATTAAAAGAAATCATATTCCACTAATACTTGCATCGAGTAAAACCGGCCCTGAGTTGTCGCGTTGGCGTGAACGGCTACAGCTAGACAGATGGCCCGCCATTGTCGAGAACGGAGGCGGTGTGTTGCCGGGGTGTGTATTGAGTGATGGTGAGATACCGGATGGGCGCGAGTTGCAAGGCAGTGAATTGCTAAATGGCGAGATGCACTCTGATGTACCATTGGCTTATGCCGCGCTACGAAAGGCAATTGAATCCATTGAGCTGGGCCAATACTTCCGCGGCTTCGGGGACATGTCTGCAGCAGAGGTTGCCAAGGTTACTGGCCTTGATCTTGACAACGCGACGCTTGCCAAGCAAAGGGCTTTCACGGAGCCCGGAGTGTTTGATGGCACCGACGATCAAAAATGCACTTTCTTAAAAGAATTATGTACCTATGGAATCGCTGCCCATGATGGTGGACGTTTTCTGACTTTGTCGTTCGGTCTTACCAAGGCAGACAGGCTGAAAGAAATTGCGAAAACAATGCGTGCAACAGTAACGATTGCACTTGGCGATGCACCGAATGATCGGGAAATGTTGTTGGCTGCGGACTATCCGGTTATTGTTCGCAACGATCATGCGCCAACTATTGGCGATATACCAGGAGCGTATGTGACAGAACAAACTGGTCCGGCCGGCTGGAATTGTGCTGTGCTTACGTTACTTGAGCAATTGGAATGCGTATAAAATTCATCAAGCATTCCAAATAATGAATCCCCAGGTAACAACGGGTAACACCAGGTAAATAGAGTCTATGGCTGATTTTCATCAGAACGGTAACATTGCCCAGTTCCACAATTTACGTACAAGACCTGTCGAGGAACTTATTCAGGAACTCGAGATGTTTGCACAGAGTAGGCGAATCACTTTGGTTCTGCCATCGCTGTATTCGGAGCTGGAGTCGGAGGCGTTACACAATATTTTAAAGGAACTGGCAAACGTTACCTATTTGCACCGAATTATCATCGGACTTGACCAGGCCACCGAACATCAATATCGAATGGCGCGCAGTGTATTTGCGCAACTGCCACAACCTTGCCAGGTTATCTGGAATAGCTCCCCAAGAATGCTGGGCTTTTGGGATGAACTGGGAAAGCTTGGCATAGGTCCTGTTGAGGATGGTAAAGGTAAAAACGTGTGGACGTGCATGGGTTATTTGCTTTCCTGTGCTGACACCGATGTCATGGCCCTACACGATTGCGATATTCTTACCTATCAAAGTGACATGTTGGCCCGAATGGTTTATCCCGTTGCCAATCCGGCGTTTCCCTATCAGCTATCCAAAGGGTTTTATTCCAGAGTTGGCAACAATAAGCTCAATGGCCGTGTCACACGCCTACTTGTAAGCCCGTTGCTAATTGCATTAAAAAAGGTTGTAGGGGACAGGGACTACCTGGATTACTTGAGAAGCTTTCGCTATCCACTCTCCGGTGAATTCGCACTTCGTGCATCGTTCCTGCCAGATATACGAATTCCTTCTGACTGGGGACTTGAAATTGGTGTGCTTTCCGAGGCCTGGAGAAACCTTGCACCACAGGCAGTGTGCCAGGTTGAAATTGCAGATACCTATGACCATAAACACCAGCCTGTTAGCGCCGAGGATGCCGCTGCTGGTTTAAATCGCATGAGTACAGACATTTGTAAAGCAGTATTTAGAAAATTGGCCGCTGATGGTACTGTTTTCAGCCCGAATGTGTTTAGAACCTTAAAAGCAACATACTACCGTCGTGCACTCGATATGGTTGAAACCTACGCGCATGACGCGAAAATGAATGGACTGGATTTTGATCGCCATGCAGAGGAGCAGCACGTAGAGCTATTTGCCGAAAACATCGTGCACGCTGGTAAGAAGTTCATTGAAAATCCAAACGAAACACCGTTTATTCCTAATTGGAGTCGGGTTAATGCAGCAGCGCCGGGACTG
>CALIMV010000031.1 GCA_938045275.1 uncultured Granulosicoccaceae bacterium | reverse complement strand
AGCTGATAGGCCGCAGCCGATACAGCAGGCGTAGCTGACGTGATTTCATCGAGAAATAAAATACCCTTGCTACCATGACGATCAATATCCGGCAACATGCGAGGCACAGCCCACTCGACCAATCCTTCTGACCGAAAAGGTATGCCACGAAGGTCGGTGGGTTCAAGCTGAGACAATCGAATATCAACTAAAGGTACCGAGTGCTGACTGGCAATATGCGCAACCAGCTGCGACTTACCCACACCTGGAGGCCCCCATATCATTACAGGCGTATGATGACCGGTGAGAGCGCTGGAAAATTCTGTTTCCAGTATCAATTGTAAATGGCTGGGACGCATTGTATGTTGCTATGCTAAGTGGCTGAACGGTTGTCAAACAAGCGGAACAGCTGTTTGAATAACCAGGCTAATTTCTATTTAATTGAATCAGTTTGTTAGCATTGCGTAGATCTGTCAATGCATGATTTTCTATTGCAACCACGCTACCGTTATTTATCAAGATAAACCGGGATTAATGCTGCCGGTACTTTATTTCTGGCGCAGCCATACGCTTGCCCAAATAGTTTTTATCGCTGCACAAACTTTTTTAATGGCTCGCCAATTAAGATGAATGTGCACGTCCCGCAACATTGCTTTATTGGAATGCCGCCTCAGACACGGGATACTCATTCAATAGAAAATATGTCGCCCTGCACGATTCGATCAACATGATGACGCGGGCTGGGACGTTACCGGGTTTCGCAATGCCTGAACAAATTACATTTTTATTCCAGCACAATGACTAGCGCTGGATTGGCTTGCCAACTAGTTGAATTGTAAATAGCGATAATTCTGTACAGAATTACTGACGTAGTTATCCTGCCATTTTCTCCAGCTGAGCGCCTTCGAGAATGGGTTTAAGCATGGTCGCAATTTCGGAACGACAAGTGCCACATTGAGTACCGGCACCACAGTCAACACCAACGCTGCTTACAGAATGGCAGCCTGAGTTAATCGATTGTTGAATCGTCTTTGAGCCAACATTCAAGCAGCTGCACACTGTCGCACCCATATCAGGACTATCGGCAAATCCGGCTCCTGAGACAACGGCCAGACGATCTCGTTGATTGCAAAGTTTGTGGGTAAAGAGAGACACCATGGCCTGACGAGCCACATTGATCGGATTTGGTGCTAAAAAAACAGCCTGCAAAAGTAATTCATCAGAAAACCAGCCGTACCTGTAGTTCGACGTAAAGGCATCACTGTAACTGCATAAACTGGCGGTGGACAATGCTTCGTTAGCGCGATCAACCAGATTTTTCGAAACCGTTTTCGCGCATTCATATGAAGCGAACTCTGTTTTCCAACCCTGCTCTATTGGCGCTATCGCCCAGTAGTCGAAATTGTCGAGACATTCTGGTTTATCGCGAGTCAACATGAATCCGTAGCTCTCGAACTGAATTCGCTGCATGCCTACACATTGATTTTTTAGCGCAGGTTGTCCGGATACCGGGTCGGTTGCGTCATGCACCAAAACATTAACTCGAGCGTTCAATGCGAATTGATTATTCCAATGCATTGGAATAAAGACCGATCCTGACGGTGTTCGGTCGGTAACCAATGCTCTGACAGTAACAGACCCATATTCACTGAACACGCTAATCAGATTGGCATCTTCAATGCTTAGCGCTTTTGCATCGCTCGGATTCAATTCTGCAAACGGCTCACCAATGTGAGCAGAAAGCTTTGCACTATATCCAGTTCGGGTCATGGTATGCCAATGGTCACGTACTCTACCGCTATTGAGTACAAAGCACATGTTGTTTGCACCCGAAGCAGAAAACGCGTTATTACGCACCTCACTGATATCGCTTGTTTCAATACCCACGAAACGAGCTTTACCATCCGGCGTAAAAAATTTTCCATCTGAAAATAAGCGTGTAGAGTCTACCAACTGCGTTTTCGGTTTGGGCCATTGAAACGGAACCAATGCATCGTATTCCGACGCTTCAATGTCGGCATAGTAGCCGATATCAAAATCTCGAGTGCCGTTGTTTTCAAAGCTGGACAAGCCCGCATACTCTCTGAATATTTCACTGGCATGCTGATAATTAAAACCAGAGTCAAAGCCCATATTGCGAGCCACCTGGCAAACAGGCCACCAATCTGGTTTAGCAAGCGTTGGTGCACTTTTAAATGCGCGTTGCCTTGAAATTCTTCTTTCGCTATTGGTGACTGTACCGCTTTTTTCTGCCCATGCCTGCGCTGGCAATTGCACGTTCGCTAATTCAGATGTGTCGGTTTGATCAACAACGTCAGACACAACAACAAACGGACATTGTGATATTGCACTCGCCACATCATTCGCCAGCGGCATACTGTCCACCGGATTCGTCGCCATAATCCAAAGCGCCTTGATCTGCCCGGATTGCACAGCCTCAAACAGGTCTACCGCTTTAAGTCCAGGCTCACTGGCTATGTGAGGCGAATGCCAATATCGTTGGACTTTCGAGCGATGATCAGCGTTCTCTATGTCCATGTGACACGCCAGCATGTTTGCCAGTCCACCGACTTCACGACCACCCATGGCATTGGGCTGACCGGTTATTGAAAACGGCCCGCAACCTTTTCTGCCTATCCGGCCTGTAGCCAGATGTACATTGATTATGCTGTTCACTGTATCTGTGCCACGGTGCGACTGATTCACTCCCTGGCTATACACGGTGACAACTTTTTTAGTGCGAAGAAAAAGAGCGTAAAAACGCACGACCTCCTCTAAAGCCAACCCCACATGCTCAGCCACTCTGCTCGGCCACCATGCCATTGACAATGCGGCAGCAGACGTAAAACCGGTGGTGTGCTCATCAATCCATGATCGATTCAACGCGTTCTTCTCGTGGAGGTACTGCAACAAGCCGGAAAACAATATGACATCTGATTCACCGCCAGGTCGAATCGGAAGGTGTATGTCGGCAAGCTCAGCGGTTGCCGTTTTACGCGGATCGATTACAACTATAGTCAATTTAGCGTTTTTGCTCTTGGCCTGCTCCAGACGTTGAAACAACACCGGATGGCACCAGGCCAAATTTGACCCAACCAACACAACAAGATCTGCTTCTTCAAGATCTTCATAGCATCCAGGCACTGTATCACTGCCGAACGCTCGCTTATGCCCAGCTACACTTGAAGCCATGCAGAGTCGGGAGTTGGTATCAACGTTCGCTGTACCCAAAAAACCCTTAACGAATTTATTTACAACGTAGTAGTCTTCTGTTAGCAATTGGCCAGACACATAGAACGCAATCGCTTGCGGCCCGTAGTCATTAATTACCTGAGTAAACTTGTTAGCTATGTGTTCAGTTACAACAGACCATGGAACATCCCTGCCGTTGATACGCGGCGACAATAAACGGTTTTCGTGGCCGAGCGTGTCAGCCAAAGCATAGCCTTTTGCGCAGAGCTTGCCAAAATTAGCTGGATGAGATTTGTCGCCAGTAATTTTTATCGACCCGTCAACCTGCGCTGCGTTCACCCCGCAACCAACACCACAGTAAGGGCAAGTGGTGCAGACCGAACCATTTTCGGTCGATAGGTAATTCATTACGCCACCGACAAAGCAACGGTAGTTGGCGTTTCCAGGAACACTTTTTCGTTACGTACCCGAACAGCATACTTGTTCACTCGCCCCACATCTTCACCGAGTGCTTTTCCAGACTCCAACGATATAACCCAATTGTGCAGAGGGCACGTTACGCAATCGTCGTGAACAATGCCTGCGCTCAACGCCCCGCCTTTGTGCGGACAATGATCTTCCAAAGCGCGAACCGTGTTATCAAACGTTCTAAAAATAGCGATGGTGTGATTGCCGAATTCAACACGAATAGCACCACGAGCCGGTATATCGTGAATATGACAAACTTCAACCCATTTTGTAGCTGACATCGTCATGCGACATACTCAACTGATTTTAATTTCCTAGCACCAAATTCATGGGTCTGAACTTGTCCGGAAGCACGTTCAGCCCAAGGGTCAAACTGTGCTATGGATTGCGACTGGCTGAATCTTGCCGCGTATGCGGTGCGCATGGCTGAGTCTTCCATTATTTGTCGGCGTATTTCATCAATGCCGACCCGCTTTGCCCACTTATAAATTCGTTCCAGGTAATGGCCCTGCTCTCGGTACATTTGCAATAGAGCAGAAACATGCTCTTCTACCGCATCTTCGTCGGTAACGTGGCCAAGCAATTCTGTGCCTTTAACATCCAGCCCGGCAGCCCCGGCAAAATGCAAATCAAATCCGGAATCGACACAAATAACGCCTATGTCTTTGCAAGTGGCTTCTGCACAATTGCGCGGACAACCAGACACACCCAACTTAACTTTTGCCGGTGTCCATGAACCCCACAAGTATTTTTCCAACCTTATCCCCAAGCCAGTGGAGTCTTGCGTCCCGAATCGACACCATTGCTTTCCAACACAGGTTTTAACCGTGCGCAATCCTTTGGCATACGCGTGCCCTGAAATAAACCCGGCTTTACCCAAATCGTGCCAGACGGCAGGTAACTGGTCCTTTTTCACACCCAGCATGTCAATGCGCTGCCCACCAGTCACCTTCACCATAGGCACGTTATATTTATCTACAACATCGGCAATGGCCCGTAATTCGGACGAACTTGTCACCCCGCCCCACATGCGAGGCACCACTGAAAACGTACTGTTTGCCTGGATATTGGCATGCACGCGCTCATTGATAAAACGAGATTGATAATCATCTTCATACTCCTCTGGCCAATCACACACCAGGTAGTAATTAAGCGCAGGACGACACTTTGCACATCCGCAGGAACTTTGCCATTCAAGTGCCTGCATAACCGCATTGATCGACTTGAGTTTGCGAGCTTTGATAAGCCGGCGCACATCAGCGTGACCCAGCTGTGTGCATTGACACATTGGTGCGACTGCAGCACTTTGGTATTGATCACCGAGGGTCAGTTTAAGTAGTTGTTCGACTAGCCCCGTGCATGACCCACAAGATGCCGATGCCTTGGTTTTGCTTCGAATACTATCCAGCGTTTGGTTTCCATTGTTTATCGAATTAACCACTGCTGACTTACACACGCCGTTGCAACCACAGATTTCTGCACTATCTGCCAGCGCTGCAACGGCTGCCGTCGGGTCCAATTGGGCACCCCCTTGATATGCCTGACCAAAAACGAGTGTCGGCCGCATCCGCTCAATATCTTCTTTTTTTCGCAGTAAATCCAAAAACCAGGCACTGTCGCTGGTATCGCCGTACAAGACTATGCCGGTGATCTGGTTTTCTTTGACAACAAGACGTTTGTACACACCCATGGTGGCATCCCTGACGACAATTTCTTCCTCATTTTTACCGCTACCTTTACCGCCACCTTTACCGCCACCGTTTTCATCTGCGAGGAAATCACCAGCCGAGAATAAATCGATTCCCGATACCTTTAACTTGGTAGACACAACAGAGCCTTTATACCGAGCGGATTGACCGGTTAGTTCCAAGGCTAACTCTTTAGCCATGTCGTATAAAGGCGCTACCAGTCCGTAACACACACCACGATGTTCAACACATTCACCCAATCCATACACCGACTTATCTGAGGTGCGCATTTGATCGTCGACCAGCACACCTCTGTTCACAGCCAACCCGGCCGACTCCGCAAGCGCGGTCGAAGGTCTGATTCCAACTGCCATTACAACCAATTGCGCCGGTATATGCGTACCGTCGTCTAAGGTGACACCGGCAACACTCTCTTCCCCGGTTATCTCGCTGGTATTAGCACTGGTGTAAATGTCAATGCCTTTTGCCTTCATCGATTGAGCCAGCAAATACCCGGCGGCGCTATCCAATTGCTTTTCCATTAAATGATCGGCCAAATGCACGACAGACACTTGCATACCTTGCTCATGCAAACCTGCCGCAGCTTCAAGCCCCAGCAAGCCGCCGCCGATTACAACCGCTTTCGCCACCTTGCTGGCTGCCTGCAACATGGCCTCAACATCGTCCAGATCGCGATAAACCATGACTCCTGACAAATCATGTCCTGGTAACGGAATTACTATAGGAGAAGAGCCGGTAGCAATGACCAGCTTGTCGTAGGAGTGCACACTACCTGCAGCGGTGGTTACGCATTTTTCCTGCACATCAATGGAATTAATTGGGGTCGCTTTGTGCAGCTCAATCCCGTGCCACTGATACCACTGATCGTCGTGAGTAATAATGTCCTCGTACTGCTTATCTCCAGACAAAACCGGAGAGAGCATCAGACGATTATAATTGACTCGCGGCTCTGCATTAAATATGGTGATTTTATAACGATCTGGCGCTAATTCCAGCAAGTGCTCGAGCAAGCGGCCAGGCGCCATTCCGTTGCCAACTATAACTAAGTGCTCTTTGCTATTCATACCACTTTCTCCTGAACAGGCTTATCATTAACACTCAAGTTCAAACTGTTAAGGGAATGATTACCAGCCAAACGTTCTGATCGCTTATTGGCGATCGCGTCTAGTACAGACTGGTCTGGATTCGCACCACCTTCATAGACTTCCAGAAAATCCATAAGCTCTTCTCTGTAAGCGTAGTAATCAGGATGTGATAGCAAGGCATCTCTGGACCGGGGTCGCTCGAGATTAACGTTCATAATATTGCCCACCTTGGCGCTAGGCCCGTTGGACATCATGACGACACGATCTCCCAACAAAATCGCCTCATCTACATCGTGAGTGACACAAACAGTGGTTACCTTGGTTCTGTCCCAGACCTCCATGAGCACATCCTGCAGCTCCCAACGGGTAACACTGTCCAACATACCGAACGGTTCATCGAGCAATAACAGCTTTGGGGATAACGCAAATGCTCGTGCAATGCCAACACGCTGGCACATTCCGTTAGACAATTCCTTCGCTTGTCTGTGCATGGCGTCAGCCAGACCGACCTTTGCCAAGTAATAGCAAATCACATCATGGCGTTCAGCTTTGGAGGCATTCGGATACACTTTGTCGACACCCAATGACACGTTTTCATAAGCCGTTAACCATGGCATTAGTGACGGAGACTGGAAAACCACAGCACGGTCTGGCCCTGTGGTTGTCACATGGGTGCCATCGAGTATGATGGCACCACTGCTGATATCAGTTAATCCAGCAGACATTGACAAAACAGTTGATTTACCACAACCGGAGTGCCCTATTAAGGTTACAAATTCCCCCTTTTCCAGACACAGGTCAAAATCTTTAACAACACTAAGTGGTCCTTCTGGTGTTGGATACACTTTTTCGGTTTGACTGAACTGCAGGTAGCGCGCGTTCGGGTTAGCAGAAGTAGCTTGTAAAATAGCCTTGGGTGTAGAAACCGATTGCGTAATGGGCACAACGTTCGGTGCAACCAACGCTGTCTGCTGTTCGGCTTCATTAGCTCTGTTCATTGCCATTAAATACTTAATTATTGAAGCTCTGAGCGCTATGACGTTCTTATCGCTGTTCATTTCATGCCGATCACGGGGTCGTGCAAATGGAACCGGAAACGCATCTGCCAGGGTTGCACTGGGGGCCGGTGTCATCGGTATAACTCGATCGGCCAACAGTATTGCCTCGTCAACATCATTGGTAATCAGAACAATCGTGCATTGTTCTTTCTCACAAATCATTGCCAATTCGCCTTGCAACCTCGAACGCGTCAAGGCATCCAGTGCAGACAAAGGTTCGTCGAGCAACAAAACTTCCGGCTTTATGGCCAATGCACGCGCAAGCGCCACTCTTTGTCGCATTCCACCAGAAAGTTCAGACGGTTTGCGGGTGCGAGCGTGCGAAAGGCCAACAAGATCGATATAGTGGTTTACAGTATTTTTTCGTGCTTTGCGTGTTTGGTTAGCGCACACAGCGTTAACCGCCAAAGCAATGTTTTCTTCGACACTAAGCCACGGCATTAATGAGTATGATTGAAACACCACACCTATGTTATCGGTTGGCTGGTCAAGCTCTTTGTTATGGAATAACACGCCGCCACTATCAGATTCGATTAATCCTGCCAGCAAGGAAATCAGTGTGGTCTTGCCGGCACCTGAATAACCGACAACGGCTACAAACTCACCTTTTTCGACTTTCAGATTAACGTCATGCAAAACATTCACGCTGCCGTCACCGACACCATAATGTTTACATAATCGGGTTGCCTCTAGAACAGTCATGTGTCACTCCTTATCGTTCAGCACTGAAGGTAAATGTCTGCTGCAGTGCATACATGAGTCGATCAAGAATAAAACCGATAACACCGATGACAAGTACGGCTAACATTATCTTGGCTAATGAATCTGAGGAGCCATTCTGAAACTCATCCCAAACAAATTTTCCCAATCCGGGATTTTGCGCTAACATCTCTGCGGCTATTAGTACCATCCAGCCCACACCCAATGACAGTCTCAATCCTGTAAATATGAGCGGCAAAGCTGATGGCAGGATAACTTTCGTAATCGTTTTCCACGTAGACAACTTCAATACACGCGTAACGTTTACCAGATCCTTATCTACCGACGACACACCAACTGTTGTATTTACAAGAGTTGGCCATAGAGAGCAAAGCGTCACTGTTATCGCTGAAATCAACATGGATTTTGGTAACCAGCTGGAAGGGTCAACATACAGTGCAGACACAACCATCGTGACTATCGGTAACCATGCCAAAGGCGATACAGGTTTAAAAATTTGTATAAGTGGATTAACCGCACCCTGCGCGGTCTTCGACAACCCGCACGCCAGTCCAACCGGAACTGCAATCAGTGTTGCGATGAAAAATCCCAACGCCACGGTAAACAGCGACGTAGTGATCTGATCGATAAAGGTTGGCTTTCCAGTATAGTTACGCGTTTTAACCTTATCGTGCTTTCCTTCTGCTACCAGCTTCTCGTTGCGTTGATTTTGACGTTCGTAGAATTCGGCCGCTTTGGTTTTTTCGCGCTGATGATCTTCGGCCATTTTTCCAACCTGGTCCCAAACCTGAACAGGGCCGGGAATGACACCTAACGACGTATTCACTTTAGGCGCTAAAAATGCCCACCCAGCAAGAAACACTGTTATGCCCAGCATGGGAACCAGCAGCTTGTGTTTTAACGCACTAAGCTGCTCAGATGGTTTTTTCCCTGCAACCAGCTTGCATAGGTGAGAAATCCAGCCCATGCCTACAAGTTCGAGACCAACCTGCAGCTTCGCCAATACCTTCGCGCCTAAATTGTAATTACTGCCTTGATCAGCCAAAGTGTTTGCAGTCGACATCTGGTTTTTCCTTAAGTTCGCGTAGAATTTGGGCTTTTATACAAGTTGCAAACCAGTGCGGCATTAACTGCCGTTACTATGCGCACCTGCTTTAAGTCCAATTTCGAGCGACTCCAGATAGCTGTTCGGTTGTTTTGCGTCATACATGACGCCATCAATAAACTCATCTGTTGCCGGCTTGTACCCATCGGTATCAACAGGAAATTGATCATCACCTGCATAGCCTTCATCAATTAACAGATTGGCCGCCTGCATGTAGATATCGGGTAGATACACTTTTCTGGCTATCGAGTCATACCATTGGTCGTCTTTATCTTCAGTAATCTGCCCCCACCGTCGCATTTGAGTCAGATACCAGACTGCGTCGGAGTAGTAGGGATAGGTCGCGAAGTAGCGAAAGAAAACATTAAAATCAGGGATTGATCGAACATCACCCGATTCAAATTCAAAGGTACCTGTCATCGATGCACCAATGACAGATTCATCAGCACCGACGTATTCAGCTCTGGCAAGAATTTCCACCGCCTCTTCTCTGTTCGCATTTTCATTTTCATCCAGCCACATTGCAGCTCTAATAAGTGCTTTAGTCAGTGCCAGTGTGGTATTGGGGTTCTCTTCAGTGAACTGTTTACTGAGTCCGAACACTTTTTCAGGGTTATTTTTCCAAATCTGGTAATCAGTAATTACAGGCACACCAATCCCTTTAGCCACGGCTTGTTGATTCCAGGGCTCACCAACGCAATACCCCAGAATCGTTCCGGCTTCCATAGTGGATGGCATTTGCGGCGGTGGTGTTACCGACAACAAAACGTCAGCATCAATTTGTCCGCTAATGTCGTCACTGGAATAAAACCCGGGGTGAATATCACCTGCAGCCAACCAATATCGGAGTTCATAGTTATGAGTTGAAACAGGGAACACCATACCCATGTTGAACGGCTTGCCTTCATCCTTGTATTGCTCTACAACCGGCTTTAGTGCAGAGGCACTGATTGGATGAATCGGTTTTCCACTGTCATCAAGCGGTATGTGCTCCTTCATCTGTTCCCAGATTTCATTAGAAACCGTGATGCCGTTACCGTTTAAGTCCATTGAAAAAGGCGTGACGATGTGGGCGCTGGTGCCAAAGCCTATGGTTGCAGCTAACGGTTGACCAGCAAGCATGTGTGCGCCATCAAGCTCACCTGTAATAACACCGTCAAGTAACACTTTCCAGTTAGCTTGTGGCTCTAAAGTAACGTACAAGCCCTCGTCTTCGAAATAACCTTTTTCATAGGCTATTGCCAACGGAGCCATATCAGTCAACTTAATAAAACCAAGCTTCAGTTCGTCCTTTTCAACATCCAGCATTTCAGTTTCGGCTGCATGAACGCCAGCCATGCACAACAACAGTGCGATAGAAACGCAAATGCGCTTTAACGATGCATTTATAACTGATGACGGTTTAACATAACTCATTTCTATTAGCTCTTTTGGTAATCGGGATAAGAAGCTTATAAGATAATTTTTCGCTTGCATTCTGCTCATTGCGAACTGGGGTGCATCAAATAAATCAACACGGGAAATCTCGATTCAATGAGACATCTATTACCGCTCCACTATCTGGACGCAGTTGCCAGAGTTGGTTCTATTCGTAAAGCGGCCGATCAGCTAGCAATCACATCAAGTGCTCTCAATAGAAGGATTATCGCGATGGAGCAGGATATTGGCGTGCCACTGTTTGATCGTGTTGCTAAGGGAGTGCGACTAAATGCAGCTGGCGAATTGCTGATTCATCATTTCCGCACTCAGCTGGCTGATATGGAACGAGTGAAATCTCAGATTAACGACTTACAAGGTGTACGTAGAGGGCATGTTGCCATTGCGTGTAGTCAAGCACTAATGGTTTCAGTGCTGCCATCAGAAGTTCATGCGTACAGAGAAAGGCACCCGGAAGTCACGTTCAGTTTAAATGTTTGCACCAGACACACAGCGACAACTGAATTGCAATCGTTTAGTGCTGATTTGGCTGTCGTGTTCGAGCCAGAGCTCACACCCGACTTTCAATCCATAATCTCTGTACCACAACAACTGTACGTTCAATTCTGTCGCACGCATAAACTAAAGGGAGAAGGTGAAGTGCGATTATGGGAATGCCTGCAATGGCCTTTGGCTCTACCAACAAAAAGCAACGGCGTTCGGCACCTGATAGAAAAGTCCGCGGCTAGATTAAGTTCGTCCCCGGATGTGGCGATCGAATCAGACAACTTTTATTTGCTAAGAAGAATAATTGAACAAAGTGACCTAGTATCATTTACCGTACCGGCAGGACTACCACAAAACCAGAACAACTCGACAATCGCCTATCGACCTGTCGATACACATGATATACCTGCCGGCATGCTGCACGTCGGCCAACTCAAAGGCAGGCACTTATCTGTTGCTGCATCAAAATTTATACAACAACTAACTCAAACTTTACAAACCAACTAAATTCCACCGTTTCTTGTCACGTATTTTGGCCGAGTACCGTTAAAACACTATTGATGTGATAGTTGCATCAAATAGTATCAATAACAAAACAGAATTGACTACTCGCTCAGGCTAGAGGTACAAACAGGCCAGAGGCGCAATCAGGCAAGTGGCACAATCACGCAAGAGGCACAATCAGCCACGAGGCGTAATCAGGCAAGAGACGCAATATTGACAGCCAGACCAGCTAATAGCCAGTTGGTATTCAATCACTGCTATTCAATAGCTATAAAAGCCATGTTTCACAAGCAACTGCCCACAAACACGGTTAGCTTACGGGCACGCGCATAATCACAATGTATCAATCTGCATTGCATCCAATATAGAGCAGTTTTTTTTAGTCACAGCATAAGAGAAATGAGCACTACTTGCCTTTATATATTTAGTAAATATTCATATACTACACACATACTCAGGGAGGCTACAAATTGCACAAGAGTTCCATTCTACAACGATCACGGGCGCTATCAACTCTCGCGCTGGTTGGACTTCTGATAACGGGTTCTGCCGTTTTTGCCGATGCCGACATCGTCATTCCTACAATACAGGAAGCGCAGCAAGTCAACGACGACACCATTGGCGTCGTGTTCACCCACGAAGAGCTGTTTCATCAGCTCGTACACAATATGGAAGATGCTCTGGAGCATAGCAGCGGACTCCGAATCGTGCCTATTATGGGGAAGAACCACGTACAGAGCATCTACGATCTATTGTATTTAAAAGGAATTGACCTGGCATTGGTGAGGGCCGATGCTATTGAATACGTTCGAACCGAAGGTAACTACGACAGAATCCAACGACTAATTAAAAGTGTCGCTAAAGTAAGCGAAGAAAAAATCGTTATCATCGCCAGGAAAGACTACAAGACCGTGTATGACCTAGAAGACCAAGTCGTGGCTCAGGGAGTGCGAGGTTCGGGTGAACATGTGACCAGCACGATCGCCTTTCGAGCGCTGGGCGTAGAACCAAAATTTCTGGACGCAGACAACAAAACCGCCATTGAGAAAATGAAGGCGGGCGAACTGGCTGCAATGGTGTATCTTCTCAGAGAGCCAGATGCTGTACAAACTGGAAAAGATCAGCAAGCGGCGGATGCTGTTAAGAATTTAATACCGGGCGAAGAACTGCATCTACTGGAACTACCAGAAAACGATGCACTAACGCGTGTATACAACCCATCCACCCTAAGTTCTGATGATTTACCGAATCTGATCGGCGATGGTGACTCTGTAGCTACCTATTCAGTAGACGCCATTATTGCAGCGTATGGTTGGGGAGCCGATCATCCTCGTCACCAACGGTCAGCTCGATTTGTAAATGCACTTGTCGATGGTATCGGAGAACTTAAAAGTGATGCGTATCAGCCAACCTGGAAACGCGTGGAACTTGGGCGACCAACACCCAATATTGATCAATCGACAATACTACTGCAGGCTATAAAGGAGCGTTTGACAAGGAATTAACGAATTTCTGAGGAAGAACCAGCGACGACGTTAGCCGAATCTCTAGTCAAAAGGTGACGATTTCACCGAGCGCCTTTACAAAAAACTCAGTGGCACTAATGCCATTGAGTTGAGCCTGGCACCAAACGAAGTTAACGCTTTGTTTCAGGACGGAGAACAGGAAGCTGTTTGCCCAACAGCCCGCTTGCGATAATATCCTCTAAGTGTTCAGCATACGCGGTATTTAAGGTATGTTCATACAGTTTGCATAGTAAGTGACGGTAGCCGGCCAATCAGAAAATACGCCAATCACTTTCACCTCGGCGGCTAACACATCTAACGCAGTGTACATATCACCATCGTTATTAATGACATTTTTTACAGATTGGTAGTACCAATCACCACCTTCACTGAGCAATCCCGAGCGCTCCAATGTCCAGGCAATGATATCCAACCCGGCTTCATTCGCCTCTTTTGCATACACACTTGGTGCAATGCCGCCTTGTTCAGACTCTTGCAACAGAAACCATAAAGGTGGCGCAATGATATTGACTCCTTGTTTCTTTAATTCCGCCATACTGGGATTCCACGAACCGACTTCTGTTGGATCAAACCCCACTACTTTGTATCGACCGTCTAAATACACTGCCTGATTGCCCCACTGCGGCGCCTGTTCAATCCAATACAGTACATCTTGAAGGTTGAACGATTGCATCCAGACATCTTTTGCAGCAATACCGGCACTTTCGTATTCATCGACTAACTGCTGCGCATATTGTTCTTGTGAATAATCACCCTCAAAAGGCATAGGCACTAGCGCCTCCTTTAATTCCGGCGTCATGCCCACATTCAGCGACTTGAACAATTCAATGCTTTGCGCATGTGTCATAAGGGTTCCCTTTTCGGAATACAAATCAGTTCTGAAATTGGCCGTACCATCCAGGTATTCTTCCACCGATCGAGCGGCCGGGTTCGCCGCATCCATCTTCCCATTCAAGGTTAAAAATTCGTCGACTGTAATATCCGATGTACAACATTGTGCGGATGCTGGTTTAAGCACTTCCCCGGTTGTGACGTTTAATTCAGCTGGAGTAAAAGGAACTGTGCATTTCCTGGCAAGCTCAGGAACAGCTAATATGTTTGTTGTTTGGTGCAAATCACATTGCGAATGACGGCATACCAATTCCCGGTCTTTTGTGAAGGTAACATCGCATTCCACAATGCCAGCTCCCATTCTTGCCGCTGCCATGTAGGACTCTTTGGTATGTTCTGGAAATTGCAGCGGAGCACCTCTGTGCCCGATTGAAAATTTTGACGATTCGAATGTGTTGCCAGCACAATTTTCCAGCTGTTCCTTTAACTTGCCCTCATCCATAGAATCCACCAGAAACAATGGCCGAGGCCCAAGCTGTACACCAGCTAATGCGGTTCCACTGATACCCCACAAACTACCCATTCCGCCAATCAGCAGAAAAGTAAAAAAAACAAAGAGACGAAATTGCATAAGCGACCACCTATCCAGTAGTTTGTGTATTAAGTGTAAGCTGAAAACAGGCGCAAGAACCACACAACCTCATGTCAATTCAATTTTTTGTGCAATTATGAATACTTTCAAACCACCGCTATCATGATGCCACTGCCGTTCGATTTTAAAACCTGCATCGGCTATTTCAGATACAAGTTCATTTTTAGTAAACACATGAAATTCTGGCATAATCCCAAGAATTTTAGCCATTGGTGCAATCAGTTTAATAAAGCGCAGAGGGGAACTACCAAGACAAACAGTACTACTGACAAAATACCCGCCAGGCCTAAGTACCCGGGATACTTCCTTGAGGACAGCATCACGATTGGGCAGCAAGTGCAATATACTCAATCCCAAAACCACATCAAAACTGGATTCTGCTGCTTTAAATTCCGACAATGTATTACGGGTAAACGCAATATTATTTATGCCCGCCACGCGAGCCTTCTCGCGACCAATCTCCAGCATATTTTCGGAAATATCGATCGCGTCAATGTGCTTTACATGTGGAGCGTGCTCAATTGCAGTTGAACCGGTGCCGCAACCAAATTCCAACACGCGCATATGTGGCTCAAACAAACTCTGGGTTTCAGCCAGCTTCTTTTCATAGCTCGCAAGATCGGAAATTTTGCTTTTCGAGTACTTTTCTGCCGATTTATCCCAGAATTTCTCTGCATCCGACATAGGTTGTATATCCTGTTATTTGGGCGACCGCTATGCTGGCTGCACGCATATTAGATAGTGGTCATTGGATTCTGCAACTCATAACATTGTCTCATGAGCCAAGAGCCCGTTAAACTAGCATACAGTCAGTCAGCATTTGTAGAAGGAGCAGTCATGATATTTGTTGTGCACCACGCGCCATGAGATTAATCAAATCACAGATTCTTTTGCTCACAGTATTACTTCTATTGAATGGCTGTAGTTCAATAGATACGCAGCTGGGCGACTCCATGCAAGATGTAGACTGGAATACGCGCTTTTCAAGCAATTGCCCATTGCCACAACACGATTCAATCCGGTGGGTATCTGACAACAACCGTCGCTATGCGCGTTTTAGTTTGTCCAATAGAGATAAAGGCGGTTGTTCAACAGATAAGGTTGCCAGACACAACGCGCCTTACTGGGAAAGAGCAGAGCTTAAACAAACCGAGGCCCTGAATAGAAACAAACTTTATGCCATTGATACAACGCTGCGTTTCGTGGAAGGCTTCAGTGGTGAGCGGGAAACTTTTTTCCAAATACATGCCTACAATAAAAATTGCAAACACGCCTACCCGCCCATAATGCTCAAATTCGATAATACACAAACTGGTACTGCGGTGCTGACGCTACTCGCTCTACAAAGCAGCAAGCGTCATAACAGCTATCGTTCTGACATGCGTATCGAAGATGTTCTTGGAGATTGGATGAATCTGAAGCTGATTCTGGATACAAGCAAAAAAGGGAGCGTTACCGTGTCTATCGATGGAGAAACACTTTTTTCTGAAGTGCCGTTCTGGATTGAGCCATGTGGCCGACCGCATATCAAGTTTGGCATTTATCGTCCTGGAAACTTGTCAGCAAACGGTGTATCAATTGTGGATTTTGATTCGATAAACGTGAATTAATATAATCGCGTAAATCAAACCGATTAGTGCTTTAGTTTCTGCCCCCCTTACTATTGGGTTTTCGAATTATATCTACTTACTACAATTTCGATGCTTGAAGCAGCAGCGGTTTTAACTCTTTCTCGTTCACATCGTCCATTGATTTGAGATTTATATGACGCCTTAACTTTCCAGAACCTGAAAGCAATTTTTTTGTATCTTTAATATGCACGCCCTTACTGAAAGAAATTTGAACGTGCGTTTTGTACACGAATACACCGCAAAACTGCCCTTCTTTTTCTTCAGGCTTAAGCGTAAATAGTGTTCCACCGTATTTTCTAACAAGAGTGGACTTTGGTATTACGCTCTGGATAAATGATTCAAGCTCTTCTCCTAGCGACATAAGTCTTATTGCATCTTCAACCATATAAAATCGCTCTTTTTATCTATAACTGTTTGTGTTAAAAACTTCGCTATTACGCTACGCTCTCTGTGCTGGCAATACTGACAATTGCAGTTCGTTTTAATGTGATACTACTCTCATTCCAGACCCTTGTTTCAATAAATACGGACATAGCCATAATTTATGAAAGACATGTTTAACGCAAACTAAAGATGCACAATCTACAGCCGTTATCCGTTGCCAAACAGAGATCTCGAGAAAACTATGTCAGGCATAATGGTATTTGTATCGGTAATTTCCACGATACTGTTTGCACTTGTTGTACTAACCAAGCTTGGCGTCCCAATGATATTTTCGGCGTTACTTGCGCTCATTGCCGGATACGTGTGGTGGCGATATGAGCGCGAAGACAACGAGAAACGTGGCATGATCGATTATATTGTTGCTTTTATGGATGTTAAAGACATCTTTAAGTATGTAAACAAGCTATTTTGATCGTCTTTATCAATATCGATACGTTGTTCATTCGCTTCTGATTTAAACATCGCGATTCAAAAGCATTAATTACCGTCGGCTAGGTTGTTCCGCTCAAACGCCCCTAACTGACCAATCTGTACTGTTATGTTGTACAAACATCGAAGTAAACTATATCAGTACCTATTCCCTTCTCAGAACACCACGTATAACTTGAAAACATGAGCAAAGCCACCTTCGACCCCACCCGCTTTAATAAAAGCACCAACACACCTTTTTCAACCATCCTGACACACGAAATATCGCGCCGCAGTTTGCTCAAGCGCGGTGGTGGTATGGCGGCGCTCAGTATCTTTGGTGGCATGGGCCTAAGTGCTTGCAGTAGCAGTGACGACAACAGCAGCGTCGACAACAGCTCAGACATGGCCCCGGTTAATGGCACCACAGGG